>NZ_AP022059.1:0-69620 GCF_014169075.1 Klebsiella sp. WP4-W18-ESBL-05
CGCGGCGCCCACTGCGCACCACCGTGGGGGACGTGCGGCAGCTGCGTGGCGGCGGGCTGGGTTATGGCTTTGCAGGGAGGGGCTGGGCCGGGCGATACGGTCAGCGTTGCGGTTTCCGGCGATTTGCGGCCGGTGCCCGTTTAAGTCCGGCGTGGTCGCCTTCCATGCCCTGACGGGCATAAGAAAATAAAACCGCCATGCTGCGGTCATTCATGATTTTGTGGTGTAGCGATAAATAGTCATGCGAGAAACGTTGAAGCGCTTAGCAACTGCACCAACTGTCATTTCAGGATCAGCAAGTAAGATTCTAATTTGTTTAACATCTTCTTCAGAAAGTGACGGTTTTCTCCCTCCCACACGGCCCCTTGCGCGTGCAGCTGCAAGGCCTGAGCGCGTTCTTTCAATATTGCGGTTGCGTTCAAAGCTAGAGAATATCGCCATCAGATGAGTATAGATTTCCCCTATAACTGGCGCATTTGTGTCTATTCTGTCCTTGATGGCTATGAAAGTTATTCCGCGTTTCTTCAGGTCGTCGAGTAAAGTAATGACTTGACCCAATGAACCGCCGAGCCGATCTAGTGCCCAAACTACTAGGGTATCTCCCTCGCGCAATGCTTTCAGGCAGTTCTCCAGTTCCGGCGCACCTTTTTTGTCGCGCTTGGGGCCGCTACGTGAGGTCTGATCCTGATAGATTTGCTCACATCCAGCTTTTGTTAGTTCGTCAACCTGGTGCGCCACATCCTGAAGATGCGTAGATTTACGTGCATAGCCGATTTTCATTCTTTTCTCGCTAATTAGTTATGGGGTTATTGTTATGTTGATACAGTAACGAGTTTTGTTACATGAGGGGAGTCATTTTTCGGGAGAAGTCAGGACTTTTCAAGACTGTCACAAAAACCATCGTTTTTGATACATTAATTTAACCAATAGGTTGCAGATCAAATCGTCTGTAACAGCCTTTCTGGCTGTTTGTATATAATCATGAAAAAATGGTGAGTAGAGTTTCAGGGTAACAGGGGATGCTTATGTCGGTTTTCCACAACTGGCTACTTGAGATCGCATGTGAGAATTACTTCGTCTACATCAAACGCCTTTCCGCCAACGATACCGGCGCAACAGGTGGTCACCAGGTAGGGCTTTATATCCCTTCAGGTATCGTTGAAAAACTCTTTCCGTCTATCAACCATACCCGTGAACTGAACCCTTCGGTTTTTCTCACCGCACATGTGTCATCGCATGATTGCCCTGACAGCGAAGCCCGGGCAATTTATTATAACAGCCGTCATTTTGGTAAAACCCGGAATGAAAAAAGGATTACCCGCTGGGGTAGAGGCAGCCCACTTCAGAATCCTGAAAATACAGGGGCTCTGACGCTCCTGGCTTTCAAGCTTGATGAGCAAGGGGGGGACTGTAAGGAAGTAAATATTTGGGTATGCGCCAGCACTGATGAAGAGGACGTCATTGAGACCGCTATTGGTGAAGTTATACCCGGAGCGCTTATATCCGGCCCCGCAGGACAGATTCTAGGCGGACTATCTCTACAGCAAGCGCCAGTAAATCATAAATATATTCTACCTGAAGACTGGCACCTGCGCTTTCCGTCGGGAAGTGAAATTATTCAGTATGCAGCCAGCCATTATGTGAAAAATTCCCTTGATCCGGATGAGCAACTTCTTGACCGCCGGCGCGTGGAGTACGACATATTTCTATTGGTTGAGGAACTGCATGTTCTGGATATCATCCGGAAAGGATTTGGCTCTGTGGATGAATTTATTGCGCTGGCCAATTCTGTCAGCAATCGCCGTAAATCCAGAGCCGGGAAGTCGCTGGAACTGCACCTGGAGCATCTATTCATTGAGCACGGCCTGCGACACTTTGCGACGCAGGCCATCACAGAAGGTAATAAAAAACCCGATTTCCTTTTCCCTTCCGCAGGGGCTTACCACGATACTGAGTTTCCCGTAGAAAATCTGCGCATGCTGGCAGTCAAGACTACCTGTAAGGATCGCTGGCGTCAGATACTGAATGAGGCCGATAAAATTCATCAGGTGCATCTGTTTACACTCCAAGAGGGAGTTTCTCTGGCTCAATATCGGGAGATGCGGGAGTCGGGTGTCAGATTGGTCGTGCCATCATCGCTGCACAAAAAATACCCGGAGGCGGTGAGAGCTGAGCTAATGACGCTAGGTGCGTTTATTGCTGAGCTGACAGGGCTTTACGCAGATATTCCATAGATTATCTCCCGGCATAAATACCGGGAGGAGCGATCAGATTCGTTCAACCTTGCACGAATCGGCATTAACCGCTTTCAGGATATAAGGTTCAAGCAGTTTGGCTACGGCTTCAAACACGGGCACCACTACGGAGTTACCGAACTGCCTGTACGACTGAGTGTCTGACACAGGAATGCGAAAAGGCCTGCCATCTACTTTTTCAAAACCCATAAGGCGCGCGCACTCTCGTGGAGTCAGCCTGCGGGGCCGATGCGCCTGATTTTCTTCGTTCGCGAAGTCTGTTTCACCTGTGGCCATATCCCAGCCACGGTCTATCAGAATTTCAGACCCGTCTTTGTGATAGCGAGCAGAAAGCGTACGGGCAATGCTTTCTTTATTTTCAGGATTAACGAGGCCAAAACCGAATCCGTTACCCTTAGCTGCGTGCTTTTTGGCGTAGTTATAGAGATACTCCCAGAGTTTCGGCGTCAGTATATATTTGCTGTCAACCACGGGTTCCAGCAGTTCGCCAAATGACGGACGCTGTTCCGGATAAAAACGACTAATATCGCGCAGGGTAAAGCCCTGGTGAATGTTCAGATCACGACGGAAACCGACCAAAACGATACGTTCTCGGTGCTGAGGTAAAAAGTGCTTTCCGTCGATAACTTTAGGATCGTTTTTGCCCATCTCAGCTGCATCCGCAACTTCATAGCCCAGTTCGTCGAGGGTATCCATGATGACTTTAAAGGTTTTACCCTTGTCATGGCTCTTCAGGTTTTTAACGTTTTCAAGAACAAAGATGGCAGGTTTTTTTGCGCGTATAATACGCGCCACATCGAAGAAAAGCGTTCCCTGAGCCTCACATTCGAAACCATGCGCGCGCCCGAGCGAGTTTTTCTTGCTTACGCCCGCAAGGCTGAACGGTTGACAGGGGAAACCTGCTAGAAGTACATCATGATCCGGCACATGCTCATTAATGTAAGCATAGGCATCGTTTTCAGGTACTTCAGGTTTATCACTGAGCGTGACTTCCCGAATATCGAGATTGAAAGTGTGTTCCTGAGCATCGTTAAACCAGTTAGCTTTATATGTGCGCACAGCCTCTTTATTCCATTCACTGGTAAAAACGCACTGGCCACCGATGGTTTCGAAGCCCTTCCGTATACCTCCAATCCCAGCAAACAGGTCAATAAACCGGAAGGCATAGTCAGGGTGATGTGCAGGCGCTTCCGGAAGCATTTTTCGTAGAAGTTCCTCTTCGGCTAACGTCAGCGTCTTAGGTGAGCACTTACCATTAATCCAGCGATTAAGAGTCTCGCGACTCCACTCATTTTTACCAACTTTTCTAAGCAGTTCAGCCACGTACTTCTGGTCATAGATTTCCAGCACCTGCCCGAGCAGCTTTTTATCATTTTCCTGTCGCAGTTGTTCTTCCGCTTCTGCTTTCTCAAGCAGATCCTGCGCCAGTAATTCAAATTCAGACATATTGCCTCCATTGGGTCTTATGGGTGAAACTGTATCACTCATTTGACCCAGATTGAATGTTTTTATCTGGATATTTAAACAGGTTTATTGTTAGGTAACGCACGTTGGCCACGCTGGAGCGTCTTCTGGGCCTGCTGTCGGCCTTTGAGGTCGTGGTATGGATGACGGATGGCTGGCCGCTGTATGAATCCCGCCTGAAGGGAAAGCTGCACGTTATCAGCAAGCGTTACACTCAGCGCATTGAGCGACATAACCTGAATCTGAGACAACATCTGGCAAGGCTGGGACGGAAGTCACTGTCGTTCTCAAAATCGGTGGAGCTGCATGACAAGGTCATCGGGCATTATCTGAACATAAAACACTATCAGTAAGTTGGAGTCATTACCGGTTCTCTTTGTCTTTTAGTGATTCTATAAACCTCATTACGTCTGAATATAAAAATCTATTATTTGATTTATGTGGCTCATGAGGTTGTGGGATGGTCTTGTTTTTGAATGTGCCAGTTTTCTTAATGGCAAAGATTAATTCACCTTCTGTTATTCCTAACATTTCAGCAAATGTTTTTGCTTCTATAGTTACTGACTTCATTTAATTAACTCTCATGGTATCGATTTTCTTTACCGGCATCTTTAACAATGGTGCTCGTTTCTAGTGTTGCTGCGGTACGCTTCATCATCGTCTGCGGGGCGGTTGCGATAGTGAAGGAGCTGCCGGGCGTGAGCAAATCTATCAGGCGCTGGCCGCTGATAATCTCCATCCGTTCACTGGCAATACTGACAGATTTTGAACCTGCGCCGGTTTTCCCGGTATGGCAAAACAGACCGCGACAGTTATGACGTTTAAGCAACTTCTCGAACTCCTGTACGTGCTGTAAAGCAATATGGCCGCGATAGCGTTTAGCCTGAATAAGATAGCGATATTTTCCTATTATTACCTGGCCGTCAATGCCTCCATCGCCGGTATAGCGTTTGTTTCTGATGGTTCTGAAGCCATGCGCTTCAAATCCTTCCAGCAACAGTTCTTCAAACACAAAAGGATCAATTTTCCTCAGGTAGTTAATTTTTTGTGGGAAGCCCGGCAACGTCTTTATGCGCTCCAGCACCCGCCGCGCACTTTGCTGCTTCCTTTTGTGTCGTCGGTTGCGTACTGAACGCCGGAAGAATACAACGGCAAACAGTGCGATGGCGCTGCAAGCCCATAGAATAAGGTTTTCTGTAGTGGGGAAGGGGAACATGGTGATAGTGTGCTTTCTGTGGGTAAAGAAAAGGGCGGTTAAACCGCCCTGGTGTTTAGCGACGGCTGTAAACCTGCCACGAAGCGCTGCCTGACTGATTCTGGCAAATCCGCCCGTAAAGTACGGTGCCGGTCGAGTAGCGGGCGCCATTCAGATAGCAATAGCCGCTGGATTGCAGCAGTTCGTTGCGCAGCTTTTCTTCCTGCTTTGATAGCCGGGACTCCGCAGACTGCAAACGAACGGATAATTCGTTAATCTGGCGTTGCTGGTTATTCATCTGGCTCTGCATCGCATTACCTTTATCCTGGCTGACGCAACCAGTTAAGAGAGCTGTACAGGCTAATGCACTTAATATAATTTTTTTCACGTTGGCTCCTTAAATTGAGATTATTCCTAGCCCGCCTATAAGCGAACTTTCCCGTATTTACTTATGATCTGGCTTATCATCGACTGGTTACTTCCACCTTCGCCATTATCCGGGCATTCATTAAGAAAAGCCTTCCTGGCATCCCTCGTGTGGTTGGGTAAAAAGCCGTGCTTGTTCTTTTTAACGATATTGAAGAAAGCAGCTTCAGCACTGTTACACTCGCTTCCGCCGCTATCGCCGGTGAGCTTGCCCGCCATGCACATAATAACTTTGCAGGGATCTTCAGCATGGCTGGCAGGAAGATAAAGCAGACTACCAGCTGCTATCAGAGGGATTAAGAGTTTCTTCATTGTTTTGTCCTTAACAGTTTGTTCAGATATACACCCGCCAGAATGTTGATAACGGTAAGTAATATTAATAATAACGCAGAGTTATAAATAGATTTGTAACCTATATCGCCTGCGATATATTCGACAATAAAAACGAAAATCGTTAACATTGCGAACAACTTGATTAACTTTCCTGTAATTTTCTTAACGATATAAGCAACTGAATAAGAGCCGGATTTGATGATGCTGGCGAGTAACCTGATAGCATGGACACGGAATTTTCTTAAAATGGGCGGAATGGAAAATGCCTTTTTCTTCCTTCTGCCTTTTTGCTTTTCCGCAAAATCAATAACATCGCCCATTTTTATACTCTCCGGTTATATCTTTAGATCATCAAGTGATAAACCACTATCAAGCAGCTCTTTGAGCCATGTTGGTCGGCGGCCAGTCCCGGACCAGGTATTTTCTGCGTTCCTGGGGTCGCGGTATTTTACTTGTCTATGTTCTCTGGGGTTGGCAACGCCCTGCATTTTCATGGCTTCCAGGCTAATGCCAGCGTCCAATTTTGCAGTTAGCCAGGCCGGGCGCTTCCCTATACCAGTCCACGTATTAAAAGGGTTATCCGGGTCACGATACATGGGTTCACCTTTGGGGCGTTTTTCTGATTTCAGGGGAACCAGCATTACCTTCCTTCCTTCAGAGGTTTTCTTTTCGTTTCTTCTTGACACGATCTCATTAGCCCTTATCATAAACATAAGTCGTCGAAATTACAATTACGCGGTGAAACGTAAATGAGTAAACATCCAAAACTTCTGGTTCTCGCTCTGGCCTGCCTTGCTTGTGCTGGCCGTGCCAGTGCTGCGCCTGCCTCAGATGAAGTTGCCAGGCTTGCGCAGAGATGTGCGCCTGATGTTTCACCCTTAACAATGGCGTACATCGTCGGCCATGAGTCCTCAAATGGGCCGTACAGGATCAATATTAACGGTGGTAGTACCCAGTTAAAACAGCAACCACGTACTGAAGCTGAGGCCGTCAGCGTTTCGAAAGTTCTGCTGAAGGATAATAAAAGTTTTGATATGGGCCTTGCACAAATTAACTCAAATAATTTAGTGGGCCTGGGTCTTTCGGTTGACGATATTTTCAAGCCCTGCATCAACCTGCGGGCGAGCCAGACCATCCTTAAAGCCTGTTATGATAGCGCCCTGAAATCCTATCCAGCCGGGCAGGTTGCGCTGAGACACGCGCTTTCCTGCTACAACACCGGCTCACTCATAAACGGGATTTCTAACGGGTATGTCACGAAAGTTATCAACGTGGCGCGTCAATCAACTGATTTGAAAATCCCTACGCTGCTACCTGATGGCCAGACCAGTGAGGACAGCACCGCGACTGAGCCTCAGCAGGCAAAAAGTACGGCCACGCAGTATGACGGTGAACAAGATGTTTTTGGTTCGAGTGATGGCGATGCCTTCAGCCGAAATAATACGGATGCCTTTTTAACCAAACAGGAAACAGCGAAGGGGGAGTGAGGTTATGGATGGAACGTTTGTACCTTGTATTGCAATCACAGATCCTGGAGCTATTTGAAACAGGAAAAGTGAAGGAGGTAACGATAAAACGGGTTTCATTAAAGACGTGGTATCCCGTTTTTCAGATAGACGATGAACAGTTGGGCCAGATCGCATGTTCCATTCGGGTTAACAAAGAGCATGAACTACGAACCTGGGCTGATTTAAGGCTACTGGCAGAGTTTTTGAAAGATAAGTGTGGCGTTGAAGAATGCCGGTTAAATCTGCAATCAACAGAAGATAGTGAGTAAGGAGAAAGTATGACCACGTTGTTTAAGAAGTATGGCCCTGCGGTAGTTATGGGCGTTTTGTCCATTGCCCTGCCGCAAATTGCGCTGGCCGCTGGCACCGATACTGGTGAATCAACCGCTACATCAATCCAGACGTGGTTGAGCACATGGATTCCAATTGGTTGTGCTATTGCGATCATGGTTAGTTGCTTTATGTGGATGCTTCACGTAATCCCAGCCAGCTTTATTCCTCGTATCGTAATCTCGCTGATTGGTATTGGTTCTGCATCATTTCTGGTTTCCCTGACGGGCGTAGGAAGCTGAACAACGCGAAAAGGGGGGACTTTTGTCCCCCAAAGTGAGGACTACAAAGATGTTCGTTGACGGGAAAAGACCGCTTTTCAAAGGTGCGACTCGCTTACCTCGCGCGCTGGGTGTACCACGTAATGTAGCTATGATGATATTCATGATTTCTGCCTCGCTTTTTATGATTATTCATATGTGGGCGATCCTGGTGTTCGTCTTTTTGTGGATTCCTTCAGCTGCATTAACAAAATATGACGACCGCATGTTTCGAATTATGGGCCTGTGGTTGAAAACCAAATTCAGTAATTGGTTTGATTCTCCGTTTAAGCAGTGGGGAGGATCGTCTTATTCCTCTGTTGACTACAAACGTAAGGGTTTAAAATAATGAGAGCTGCCACCGCTACGAAGCCAAAAAAAATTGATGCCTACCGTAAGGAGCCATCAGTAAATAAAAAGTATTTGCCCTATTCTTATCACCTCAATGATTACGTGATTTCGATGGAAAACGGCGATCTGATGGCTTTTTTCAAGCTGGATGGCCGCACACATGACTGCGCATCAGATCGGGAACTGGTCACCTGGCATAAAGACCTTAATACGCTGGTCAAGAGCTTCGGAACAGACCATGTAGAGCTGTGGACGCATGAATATCACCATGAGGCTAAAGAGTACCCGGATGGTGAGTATGACCATTTTTTCCCTGCTTATGTTGATCAATATAACCGTAAGCTGCACGGTGATTCCAAGCAGCTGATTAATGACCTTTATCTGACCGTTATTTACAAACAGGTAGGGGATAAAACACAGAAGTTTCTGGCGAAATTTGAAAAGCCGACTCGTGACGAAATTCAGCGAATGCAGAATGAGGCGCTTGAAGGTCTGGAAGATATTTCTGAACAAATCCTGGAAGCAATGAAGCCGTATGGCATTCAGCAGTTGGGTATCTATTATCGTGACAAACGCGGTGTTGAAATTCCTGCGCCTGATAAAAAAGAACGTGAAGAACTTGCTGAAGTCGATGAATCAGACATTTTTGACGAAGCCATTGTTATCGAACGCAACGAGCCTGAACCTTCGCAGGCTCACGCTTATTCAAAAGCGCTGGAGTTCCTTTATTTCCTCGCAAATATGGAATGGGCCATCGTGCCTGTTTGCCGTGATCGTATCCGTGAGTACATCATGGACAACCGCCCTGTTAGCTCACTGTGGGGGGATGTTGTCCAGATCAGAACGGTAGATCACAACTTCTATACCACCGGCATTGAATTTCGTGAATACGAAGAAGATACAGAGCCAGGCCAGCTTAACATGCTTAAAGAAGCCGATTTTGAATACCTTCTGACGCAGAGTTTTTCTTGCCTCTCTGAATCTTCAGCTAAAACGTTTCTGACGCATCAGGAAAAATCTTTGCAGGAAACGCGCGACCGTGCGCAAAGCCAGCTGGCACAGCTTGGTACCGCGCTCGATATGCTGACGTCCAGAGAGTTCGTGATGGGCTACCATCATGGAACCGTGCATGTCTGGGATAATGACCAAAACGCGGTACAGCGCAAAGCGCGTCGTGTGAAGGTTATGCTAACCGGCTGTGGCGTGGTTGGCGGGACTCTCAGCCTGGCCTCTGAGGCTGCATATTATGCGAGACTGCCTGGCAACCAGAAATGGGCGCCGCGCCCGGTTCCGATAAACTCATGGAACTTCCTGCACTTCAGCCCGTTCCACAATTTTATGCGTGGCAAGCCTGACAATAACCCGTGGGGGCCAGCGCTGACCATGTTCCGCACGATCAGCGGTACGCCACTCTATTTTAATTTCCATGTGACCCCGCTTGAAGAACTTTCCTACGGTAAACGCCCGCTGGGCCATGCGTTAATAACGGGTATGTCGGGGGAAGGTAAAACCACGCTGCTTAACTTCCTGCTGGCGCAGTCAATGAAGTACAACCCGCGGCTTTTTGTTTATGACCGTGACCGCGGTATGGAGCCGTTCATTCGAAGCGTTGGTGGCTACTATAAAGTTCTGCAACAGGGTATGCCGTCCGGGTTTGCCCCGCTTCAGATTGAACCGACCAAACGCAATATTGCCCTCATTAAAAACCTGTTCCGCATTTGTGTGGAAACCACCAATAACGGGCCTATCAGCGCAACGATGGCTACCGAACTGGCTGAAGGCGTTGATGCGGTTATGGGGGAAGGCTCACTTATTCCACGCGAGGCGCGCACCGTTACTATCCTGGACGGGTACGTGAATGAAGTTGTGGAAAATGGCGTATCACTGAAAGGGCTGCTGCGCGAATGGACGCGCGAAGGCCAGTATGGCTGGCTGTTTGACAATGATAAAGACAGCCTGGATCTCAGCGCGAATGATATTTTTGGCTTCGATTTATCCGAGTTTATCGCAGCCAAAGAGGAAGTATCCAGCCCGGCCCGTACTCCGCTCATGATGTACCTTCTGTACCGGGTACGTGACTCCATCGACGGCAAACGCCGCGTCATTCAGTGCTTTGACGAGTTCCACGCCTACCTTGACGATCCGGTTATCGAGCGTGAAGTTAAGCGTGGTATCAAAACTGACCGTAAGAAAGACGCTATCTATGTGTTTGCCACGCAGGAGCCGAACGATGCGCTGTCCAGCCGTATTGGCCGCACGATCATGTCGCAGACCGTCACAAAAATCTGCCTGCGCGATCCGGAAGCTATCCGAGAGGATTATGCCTTCCTTACTGATGCTGAATACGACGCGCTGATGTCGATTACCGAACACTCCAGACAGTTCCTGGTTAAACAAGGGCAACAGTCTGCGATTGCTTCTTTCAATCTCTACCCTCGCAACAGCGACGATATTGATGCAGATATTAAGACAATGGACAACGTTCTTAGCGTGTTGTCCGGTGAACCACAAAATGCCGAAATTGCGCATGAGCTGGTTGAACGGCTCGGTAATGACCCTGAAGTATGGCTCAAAGAATACTGGCGCCTGACGGCTTAACAACGAGGCAAAACACCATGAAAAAAACACTGACGGCAGTATTGCTGACCACCGGCCTGATTCTGGGAGGCGCGCAAAGCGCTTCCGCAGGCATCATCGTGACCAACCCTACTGAACTGGCTAAACAGGTCGAGCAGCTTCAGCAAATGGCGCAGCAGCTGGAGCAGCTTAAAAGCCAGCTGCAAACGCAGAAAAATATGTATGAGTCGATGGCAAAGACAACCAACCTGGGCGATCTGCTGGGGACGTCTACCAGCACGCTGGCAAATAATTTGCCGGACAACTGGAAGGAGATTTACAGCGACGCCATGAACTCCAGTTCTTCCGTCACGCCTTCAGTTAACAGCATGATGGGCCAGTTTAATGCGGAAGTTGACGACATGACGCCCAGCGAAGCAATTACCTACATGAACAAAAAGCTGGCTGAAAAAGGCGCTTATGACCGCGTTATGGCAGAAAAAGCCTACAACAACCAGATGCAGGAACTAACCGATATGCAGGAGCTGACGGAGCAGATTAAAACGACTCCAGACCTGAAATCGATTGCTGACTTACAGGCCCGTATCCAGACGTCACAGGGTGCTATTCAGGGTGAGCAGGCGAAGCTGAATCTGATGAACATGTTGCAGCAGTCACAGGACAAGCTATTACGTGCGCAGAAAGAACGTGCCACCCACAATTTTGTTTTTGGAACCGGCGGGGACGTTACCGCGTCACCTTCAATTAACTGAGGTAATTATGAAAAAACTACTGCTTGTTATCCCTTTCCTCCTGGTGGCCTGCGATGCCTCGCATGACGTGGAGTGGTACAAAAAACATGAGAAAGAGCGCAAGGCAACAATTCAGGAATGCAAGAAAGACGCGGATGAACTTCAGAAACCTGATTGCAAAAACGCGCGCGAAGCCGATCGTCAGCTGTTTGTGTTCGGCAAAAAAGACGGCGAAATCAATTCACCGAAAATTTAGGAGTAAGGAGGCAATATGGCATTCACCCTAGTCGCAGACATTTTCGCAAAAGTAGACGGGGCGATTACGTCAATGGTGAGCGCCAATGTTGCCACCATTATCTCTGATGTAACGCCTCTGATTGCCACCTGTCTGACAATCAAGCTGATGGTTCAGGGGATGTACTCAGCGTTTAATCCGGGGGCGGGCGACAGCCTGAGTTCGCTGATTAAAGAGTATCTTTCCATAGCCCTTATCCTGAGCTTTGCAACGGCGGGCGGCTGGTATCAACAGGAACTGGTCAACGTGGCGCTTCACCTGCCGGATGATTTTGCTGGGATACTGTCTGCCCCTAATAAAGTCGGTGCAAGTGGCGTACCGGCGATTATTGATAGCGGTATTGAAAAAGGTATCAAGATCGTCAACACCGCATGGGAAGCCGCAGACGTGTTTTCATCGAGCGGCCTGGCCGCGTATGCCATTGGCGGCATTATGATGATTGCTACCGTTGTGCTGGGCGGCCTCGGTGCGGGCTTTGTGATCATGGCTAAAATCCTTCTGGCCGTTACGCTTTGTTTTGGCCCGATTGCAATCTTCTGCCTGCTGTGGGGAGCGACAAAAAACATCTTTGCTCGCTGGCTGGCGTCGGTCATTAACTATGGCCTTGTCGTCGTCATTCTTGCGCTCGTGTTTGGTTTCATCATGCAGATGTTCGACAACCTCCTGTCCTCGATGAACTCTGATGCCGCTTACTCATCAATCACTGGTTCTATCTCCGCCTTATTACTGACGGTCATTTCCGTTTTCGTTCTGTTCCAGATTCCGCAAATTGCCGCCAGCTGGGGTAGCGGTATCAGCGCCGGAGTTGCTGACGCCGCACGCTCTACGGGTTCTTCCATGCAGGCGCTTGGCAATATGGGCAGCCACGGCATGTTTGGCGGTAATGCGTTCAGAGGCGGTAACAGTGGCGGCGGCCAGCAATCGGCAGGTGGAGGAAGTGGCAGCAACAGCGGAGGAAGCAGTGGTTCTAATTTAAGTGGTAAGGCAAGGGGCAGTCGAGGGAAGAAGGCTGCATAAAATTAAAACAAAAGTCGTTGAAATTGCAATTTCGACGACTTATTATAATTAGTACGTTCAACAACCGATAATGGATGCCGTAATGCGCAGCTTATTGCTTATGGGAGTTCTTCTGATTAGCGCCTGTTCCAGCGGGCATAAACCGCCACCGGAGCCGGACTGGAGCAACACCGTTCCAGTAAACAAAACAATCCCGGTTGATACGCAAGGTGGTGCAAATGAAAGCTAATAAAAAAACAGGGCTTACACGTGAAGCCATTAAAGAGTTCAACGAAAGCCGTAAAGGGCTTGAAGTTGATCTGATGGATGAAGTGCTGAAGTCCCGGCGTACCGCCTGGATGGTTGCCACCGGTTCAGCGGTGGTAACTGTTTTTGCACTCTCTTTAGTTGGTTACGTGGTGCATAAGTACAGCCAGCCAATCCCCGCACATCTGCTAACGCTCAACGAGGCCACTCACGAAGTACAGCAGGTCAAGCTGACCCGCGACCAGACCTCTTATGGTGACGAAATTGATAAGTTCTGGCTGACACAATATGTCATTCACCGTGAGAGCTATGACTTCTATTCAGTTCAGGTCGACTATACGGCCGTTGGCTTAATGTCCACGCCGAACGTGGCAGAGTCTTACCAGAGCAAGTTCAAGGGCCGCAACGGTCTTGATAAGGTTCTGGGCGACAGTGAAACGACCCGCGTGAAGATTAACTCTGTGATCCTCGATAAACCGCACGGCGTAGCAACGATACGCTTTACTACGGTTCGCCGCGTGCGCAGCAATCCCGTTGATGATCAGCCGCAGCGCTGGATTGCCATTATGGGGTATGAATATAAATCGCTGGCGATGAATGCTGAGCAGCGTTATGTCAACCCGCTGGGTTTCCGCGTGACGAGTTATCGCGTCAACCCGGAAGTTAACTGAGGGCTGCCCCATGAAAAAACTACTTCTTTCAGCAGTCGTTTTGTCAGTCCTGGGAGGCGCGGCCACTAACGTTATGGCGCTTGAGGTTGGCCGCAATTCTCCTTATGACTATCGCATTAAAAGCGTTGTTTATAACCCTGTTAATGTGGTCAAAATTGACGCTATCGCCGGTGTGGCTACCCACATTGTTGTCGCGCCTGACGAAACCTATATCACTCATGCTTTTGGCGATTCTGAAAGCTGGACGTTTGCGCACAAAATGAACCATTTTTTTGTGAAGCCGAAACAGGCCATGAGTGATACCAACCTGGTGATCGTCACCGATAAGCGCACCTATAACATCGTCCTCCATTTCATCGGTGAAGAAACGAAGAAAAATGCAGACGGTACGGTATCAAAATCCTTTATTGAAACGCCGTGGGCTGTGCGCCAGGCCGTTCTTCAGCTGACCTATGAATATCCGTTTGAGCAGCAGGAAAAAGCCAAAAGCGCGGCTGATAAAAAACGCATTACGCAGAAGCTGAAGCAGACGGCTTTTGCGGGGGCGAAGAACTATCAGTACGTAATGAGCGAACAGCCTGAAATGCGCAGCATCCAGCCGGTTCACGTCTGGGATAACTACCGCTTTACCCGGTTTGAGTTTCCGGCCAATGCGGAGTTACCGCAGGTCTACATGATCTCGGCCAGTGGCAAAGAAACGCTGCCTAACTCTCATGTTGTGGGTGAGAACCGCAACATCATCGAGGTGGAAACCGTCGCTAAAGAGTGGCGTATTCGTCTGGGCGATAAAGTCGTTGGCGTTCGTAATAATAATTTCGCGCCGGGCGCCGGTGCGGTAGCAACCGGTACGGCTTCCCCGGATGTGCGCAGGGTTCAAATTGGGGAGGATAACTGATGGCCCGTAAAAGTGTCGATGTAGATCAGGAACTCGATGAAAACACCGGAGACGGTGAATTTGAAAGCGAGCGTGGCGGATTTAATGGCAGTAACCGCCGTTCGGCTCCTGGTATGAAAGCCTTTGTCATACTGATGGCGCTGCTTGCTTTGGTATTCATCGGGATTACGGTCATGGGTAAAATTCGCGCCCCGGCTAAAGCTGAAGCTGATAAAGACGGTGGTAAAGCGCAACAGGCCAATACACTGCCAAACTACAGCTTTAACAGCGATCCTGATGTTAATAAACCTGCAACTGCGCAGAATAGCGCCACTGATGCCCGTGCTGTGCAGGCTGCCGCACAGGCAGATGCAGATGCGGGCAGCAGCAATACCGGCGCGCGTACCTCTAATAAGCGTAAAGAACCTTCGCCTGAAGAACTGGCTATGCAGCGTCGTCTGGGCGGCGAGCTGGCCCAGACTAATCAGGCGGCTACAAGCAATAGTCCCGGAGTGCAGCCCCAGGACAACGAAACAAGCGAAGGTAGTTCAGCACTCGCTAAAAACCTGACTCCTGCAAGGCTGAAGGCTAGCCGCGCTGGAGTCATGGCTAATCCCAGCCTGACTGTTCCGAAAGGCAAAATGATCCCCTGTGGTACCGGCACCGAGCTGGATACCACTGTTCCGGGTCAGGTTTCCTGCCGGGTTTCACAGGACGTTTACTCAGCTGATGGACTCGTTAGGCTGATTGATAAAGGCTCATGGGTTGACGGGCAGATTACCGGTGGTATCAAAGACGGCCAGGCGCGCGTGTTTGTTCTCTGGGAGCGTATCCGCAATGACCAGGACGGAACAATCGTTAATATTGACAGTGCCGGAACGAACTCACTCGGCAGCGCGGGGATTCCGGGCCAGGTGGATACCCATATGTGGGAGCGTCTGCGTGGTGCGATCATGATTTCGTTGTTCTCTGACACCTTAACGGCGCTGGTTAACCAGACGCAGAGTAATAACATTCAGTACAACAGTACAGAAAACAGCGGTGAGCAGCTGGCGTCTGAAGCACTCCGCTCTTACATGTCTATCCCCCCTACCCTCTACGATCAGCAGGGTGATGCGGTGAGCATTTTTGTTGCCCGCGACCTCGATTTCAGCGGCGTTTATACGCTCGCAGACAACTAAAAAAGTGGGCGCTTAGCGCCCGCTTTTCTTCAGGAGTAATCATGACTGATGCAGCTTTCTATCAACTTGGCCCACTGCGCGAGTATTTAGAAGATCCTACTGTTTTTGAAATTCGCATTAACTGCTTTCAGGAAGTTATCTGTGATACGTTCAGCGGCCGCAGGGTTGTGCAGAACGCGGCAATTACGGCAGATTTTATTAGGAACCTTGCTAAATCGTTGGTGAGCAGCAACAAGCTGACCATGCAGGCCATTAATGACGTGATCCTGCCTGGCGGGATCAGGGGCGTTATCTGTCTGCCCCCTGCGGTGATTGACGGTACAACGGCCGTAGCGTTTCGTAAGGATTTGGCGGCCGATAAAAATCTGGAGCAGCTGACCCGCGAGGGGATTTTCAGTGACTGCCGGAAGATTACCGGCAGCAAGCAAAGCCTAACGGATGATGATTTTTTCCTTAAAGAGCTGCACAGCAGCGAAAAATGGCCCGCATTCCTGCAAACCGCCGTTGAGAAGAAACGCACTATCGTGATCTGCGGTGAAACCGGGTCGGGGAAAACGGTACTCACGCGCGCGCTGTTAAAATCGCTACATAAAGACGAGCGTGTAATTATTTTAGAGGACGTTCACGAAGTCACGGTCGATCACGTTGTAGAAGCCGTTTATATGATGTACGGCGATGCAGGAAAGATCGGCCGCGTCAGCGCCACTGATGCCCTGCGAGCCTGTATGCGTCTGACACCGGGCCGTATCATCATGACTGAGCTTAGGGATGATGCTGCGTGGGATTATCTTAAAGCACTTAATACCGGCCATCCAGGCGGTGTTATGTCAACGCACGCTAACTCTGCGCGCGATGCCTTTAACCGTATTGGGCTGCTTATCAAGGCGACCCCTATCGGCCGTATGCTCGATATGAGCGATATTATGCGAATGCTCTACTCCACCATTGACGTTGTGGTGCATATGGAAAAGCGGAAAATCAAAGAAATTTATTTTGACCCTGAATATAAAATGCAGTGTGTGAACGGGAGCCTGTAATGAAAAACTTAGCAACCTGGCTTCTGGCCGCAGCATTTACGACAGCCGCCCTGCCCGCCTTTGCGGTGGAACCATCCGTTCAGGTTGGCTACTCGCCTGAAGGAAGCGCCCGCGTTCTCGTCCTGAGCGCCATTGACTCCGCAAAAACCTCGATACGGATGATGGCTTATTCTTTTACCGCCCCGGATATTATGAAAGCACTGGTAGCAGCCAAAAAACGGGGAGTTGATGTGAAAATCGTAATTGATGAAAGGGGCAATACGGGGCGCGCCAGCATTGCGGCCATGAACTACATAGCGAACAGCGGCATCCCTTTGCGTACTGACAGTGATTTCCCTATCCAGCATGACAAGGTGATCATCGTGGATAATGTGACCGTTGAAACTGGCAGCTTTAATTTCACCAAAGCGGCCGAAACGAAAAACTCGGAGAATGCGGTGGTGATCTGGAACATGCCTAAGCTCGCTGAATCATTCCTCGAACACTGGCAAGACCGCTGGAATCGGGGGAGAGACTACCGTTCCAGCTACTGAATACTGACCGCCAAAAGGCGGTTTTTTTGTTCAAAGAAACTGATCTCAGTATCGCGCCCGGGGCAGCTGGCCAACGTCGCCGGCATCGCGCCGGCAAAAATCGAAAAACAGAAATATCAGCAAGATAGCTTAAACAGGTGTCGGGAAATTTCGTTGAGATATTTTGAAGGAATCACAGTGTAAGCAGGCGCTTTTTCAGGGAGGCGCGTTCTTGCGGGTTGCGTCCCTTGTGATTGGCGATGCGATCCGCCGTGGCGGCCTGGCGCTTGACGGGCCAGTAGGAGCGGCCATCCTTGCCCATCGACCAGACGCTGCTGGCCTGGTTTTCCAGCAGGGGCAGATGGGCGCTCAGGGCTTCGGGCGACGCGCTGGTCAGCGCCGTGCGCTCACGGGTGCGCCAGCGCTGATGCCAGAGCTTCTTGTCCTCGCGCTCGCTGCCGCAGGTCGTGTGCCCGACGATGGGTGTTTTGCGGCGGCTGCGGCTCATAACGTAGTGGTCTCCAAGAACATTCAGGACTGATCCCAGGCGTCGATGGTCAAGACCTGATCGGCAGGACAGGCGGCTACGCGGTCGGGAACTGGATGGTGTTCAGTCTCATGCCGACCCCATTGGGGTCCGCTTGGAAAACGGAATCTATGGTCACTCCCGTTTTTGCAACACCGATTTTGACGACAAGTTGGCTTGCTTGAATCTATCCGGCGTCTGAATGGGATTTTATTCCCGCGCCTTGATGAGTTCCGCGCCTGATGAACCTCCAGAAAATATACGGCTTCAATGAGCCTTTCCGTTTTACAGGTTCCTCAACAGGCCGGTGGGCCGTTAGTATCATCAATATCAGTATTCGCAAAACCAGATCAGTAATTCTTTAAACCGGTGTATTTCTGCCGTTATGCTACATAAGTTTGCTGTCGTGCCGTTAGGGCCCAGGCTATTCTGGCCAGCTTGTTTGCCAGAGCACAAGTGACGACAAAGTTGCTTTTCCGGCACAGTAAATCCCTGACCCAGTCGGCCAATTTTCCAGACTGGTGTTCCAGTTTTTGTATGAATACCCTGGCACACTGAACCAACAAAGTTCGGATCTTTTTATTACCTCGCTTACTAATTCCCAGCAATGTCGTCCTACCTCCCGTGCTGTACTGCCGAGGTACAAGCCCTGTTGCCGCCGCAAAGTCACGGCTGCTGGCGTACTGCTTCCCGTCGCCAATCTCAGTTGAAATAGTACTCGCTGTCAGTGTTCCGACGCAGGGAATGCTCAGCAAGCGCTGTCCAACCTCATCTTCGTCCAACTTTCGTTTCAACTGGGATTCCAAATCTTTAATCTGCTCAACAAGATAGTGATAATGCTGTTGTAATTTCAGCAATAACTGGCTGAGGTAAAGAGGCAAACTATTGTCCTCAAGAAGGGTACTCAGTCGGCTAATAACGGCAGCTCCTCGGGGAACGCTAATGCCAAATTCCAGCAGAAAAGCATGCATTTGATTGGTTGTTTTTACCTTATCCTGAACCAGGGATTCACGGACACGATGCAGAGCCCGCATTGCCTGCTGAGATTCCGTTCTGGGTTGCACAAAACGCATAGACGGACGCGATGCAGCTTCACAAATAGCTTCGGCGTCGACAAAGTCGTTTTTATTGCTTTTAACGAACGGGCGGACAAATTGTGGTGATATCAGCTTTGGGGAATGCCCCAACTCTTCCAACTTGCGTGCCATAAAGTGAGAACCGCCACAGGCTTCCATTGCGATGGTTGTAGCGGGGCATGTCGCCAAAAATTCGATCAACTTTGGCCGGGTAAATTTTTTACGGTAAACAGCCTTCCCGCGACGATCCTGGCAATGAATATGGAAAGAGTTTTTACCCAGATCGATACCAATGAGCGCAATGTTTTCCATGATAGTTCTCCGAATGAAAGCCTGTCCTCAGCATAGTACCGGGAAGGAGGGAGTGACCATCTCATTAATTATCCCACGCTAAGACTATATTTTGTACAGCAGTGGAGAAGGATGAGAGACCAGCAGTTCATTAACAGGGACTCCTTTTTGCTTAAGCGGCTCAATGGTTCTTTCTATATAAACCGTATTCCAGAGTGTTATCGCCGCCGTATGTAGTGTCAGCGCCGGTGGCGTGGTAACGCTGATCCTCCCACCCCCAGATCCCTGATTTCATTCAGCCGGTGCATGAAGGATGCTCGCCCAAGGGCCTCACCCTTATTCAGCCCCGCCTGTATGCATCGGCCTAAGCCTTTATCGCAAAATCAGTCCAGCATAAACAGCGTCCGATCTCTGCAGAAAATCGCCCTCTGCGCTACGAGTTTGAACGCATTTACTCTGTTTATAGGTAACATTCGCTCCACGATATAATGATATCGGCAACGTATTCAGCATCCTGAGCATGAGTCAGAAGGTGATCCGCCTTACCCAACGAAATGAAACTCTTGGGATGCTTTGCTGCTTTGAATATTTTTTCGGCCTGCTCAATTAACACAGTATCATCTTCAGTCGCATGAAAAATAAGCAGAGGCTTGTTCATGGCGAACACCTTATGAGCGATTTTGTGTTCCTGAATATTGTCCAGCATCTGTTTCTTTAAGGTAAATACCCGCCCGGCCAGCTCAACGGGATAGGCTCCATGCTGGTTAATGTTTTCAACATCATCCTTAAAAAGACGTTTTACGTGTGTCAGTTCTCCGGGTGATCCTATGGTGACAACGGCCTTTGCCTCAGGAACTTCGCCGGCAATAGACAGAATGGCCGATCCCCCCAGGCTATGGCCGATGAGCAAAGAAGGCGCTTCGTACTGTCGGCGGAGATAATCTACCGCGCAAAGCAGGTCCGAAATATTGGATGAGAAGTTGGTGTTGGAAAAATCCCCTTCGCTGTTTCCCAGACCAGTAAAATCAAACCGGAGAACGGCGATAGCATTCTCTGTCAGTTTCCGCGCAATACGCGCCGCGCCTTTGAGGTCTTTGCCACACGTAAAACAATGAGCTAACAGCGCAAACGCTTTAGGATTTTCAGGAAGTTCAAGCAATCCGGCCAGTTCTTCACCAGCCGCATTTTTGAACGTAAATTTTAGTTTTTTCATAGGATATTCCAGGTCTTAAACTGATTTCATATGTTTGATCGCAGGGAAAAATAATCTTCTGCTCTGCATCTGGCATTACGCGTTTTCCTTCCTCTACTGGGGATGTGAAACAGAATTCATTCCGAATGCCTGTCCTCACCTTCCAGTTTGAAAGCTGATTATTGCTTCCTGTTCGGTGATCACTTACGCTATGCTACCAACTAGATGGTAGTTTACAAGAATTTTATGAGGTCTCACTGAATGGCCAATTGCGCGCTCATTCTTAAAATATCCCTGGCAATGCTGGCGTTTGCTGCAAACTCTATTCTGTGCCGTCTGGCCCTGCAGGGAGGCCACATTGATCCCCTTTCATTCAGCAGCCTCAGGCTGGCCAGTGGTGCACTCGTCCTGTCACCTTTCTTGTTTTATCACGCAAAAACTACATTATCGCTGTGGCGTCCGCTGAGCGGATTTTACCTCATGGTGTACGCAGTGCTCTTCTCTGTCGCCTATATCCATCTCGATACCGGGGCAGGTGCGCTGTTACTTTTTGGTGCCGTACAGTTTGCGATGGTGATCCACGGATTATTTAAAGGGGAATCACTCTCCGTTATGCGGGCTTGCGGTTTAGTTATTGCTCTGGCAGGAATTGCTGCCCTGCTGTTACCCGGGGCGAAGGCACCGCCGCTTTACAGTGCACTTATGATGATCGTTGCCGGATTAGCCTGGGCCGCCTATTCCGTCAGGGGGAGGGCGGGCCAGGCGGCCGGGGCTTCAACGGCGGCAAATTTTGTACTCGCCACGCCGATGGCTCTCGCTCTTTCGTTGCTGTTTATGAAGCAGGGTCACTATGATGCTGCGGGCATTGCTTTGTCATTGCTGTCCGGTGCCGCCGCCTCAGCCGGTGCATATGTATTGTGGTATACCCTTTTACCCTCTCTCGGCTCTATCACCGCCAGTACCCTTCAGCTCAGCGTTCCCTGTCTGGCAATGCTAGGGGGTGTGGTATTCCTGGATGAATCACTGACGGTCAGAACGATATTTTCTGCCCTGGCGGTGCTGACTGGCATTGTGATGGTGACACGCGAGAAATCCCCCCGTCAGTCGATGACAAAGGCGAGAGAACCTTAATAACGCAATTAATTCATGCAGTTATGATGATTCTCTTATGTTAATCACACGAGCCAGTTTTCCCGCTCCGGCATCAGACTGACAGTAATACTGAGGTCGACGTTTCTGACTACACCTAAGGCAGGTTTATGAAATGAAATATGATTTTGATGAGTACGTAAGCAGAGAGAAAACAGACAGTCTCACCGTGGACGGCTGGCGGGAATACCTGTTTTCGGGACAGTCCGAATTTGCAATGCGGTATCCGGCAGAAGGGCTAATCAACCTCTGGGTTGCTGACATGGCTTTTGCCACACCAGAGCCGATTCTTCAGGCCATCAGAGACCGTCTGGATAGAAAAATACTCGGCTACACTAAAATCTACGACGAAGAATACTATGAGATCTTTGGCAGCTGGTGTGAGCGACAATATGGTCACCGTTTCAAAACGGAAGACATTGTGCTGTCTCCGGGCATTATTCCCGCGCTGAACCGTCTCGTCCCGCTTCTGACCGACATGGATGACAGTATTCTTATTATGACGCCTTCATATGGCCCGTTTAAAAAGGCGGGTGAATACAGTCAGCGTCGCGTGGTGTACTCGGCGTTAAAAAAATCAGCAGGCGGCTGGGAACCTGACTGGGAAGACTTTGCACGCAAAGCCAGTCAGGCCGATTTACGTGTGAAAATTCTTTTCCTGTGTAATCCGCATAACCCGACCGGACGAGTCTGGCGGCCTGATGAACTTAAGCGGATTATTGAAATTTGCCTGGCCAATGACATCTGGGTGATATCTGACGAAATTCACTGCGACCTGTCCCGAAGCGGTATCGGTCATACACCGGCCGCCTCTCTTTTCCCTGATTCTACACGCATTATTACCTGCATGTCCTCGAGTAAAACATTCAATCTGGCCGGGAATTTGTTGGCAAATATCATTATTCCGGATCCCGGTGTCAGAAGCGAGTGGCGTCTCAGACACGACGAGTTCATCTCTCCACTGAGCCTGGCAGCAAACAAAGCGGCGTGGAGTGAATGTGATGACTGGCTTGTCCATCTGAGGGAATATATTGACGGCAATTTCCAGTACCTGCACGACTATCTCAAAAGCTATTTGTAACGGCTCGCAATCGAAATCCTTCGGGCTCGCAATCAGCGCAATTTTCGGCTCAGATTAAGTGACAATGAAAATCCTCACAGGCTCACATTAAGTGATAATGAGCTCGCGTTTATCTTTTCCGGCTCGCCATTCATTGCCTCGGGCTCACAATAAATGCAAATGAAAATTCTCCCATTGCGTCACCAGTAGATAATTTATTGCTTCTTATGCTGGCGAAACAGGGCTGTCAAGACCCTTTCAATCATCTCTTTCACCACCTCAGATTTCGGACGCTCCAGCGCCGTCAACGCCAACCCTTTTTCCAGTGTGATAATAAAACAGGCAAACGCTTCAGGAGCAAGGTAAGCAGGCAGCTCTCCACATTGCTGCGCCTCTCGCGCTTCGTTTTCCAGCCACTGGGTAAATGCCTGCCTTTCATCGCGTAATTGTGCGGCAAGGCCTCCTTCATCAATCTGGAAAGCCAGTGCGGAAAAGGTCATGGCGCACCCCAACGGTTTACCGTCACAACTGAACAACGTAAAGGCGTCATGAAGAAAATGACGCATCCGTTGTTCGAAAGTTTGTGTTTGATCCTGCAGACACTGTTCCAGCCCCCCCAACCAGTGCTGGCGGTAATACATAAGCGCCGCCGCATACATCCCCTCTTTGTTACCGAAGGCCAGATACAGCGATGGAGGTTTCATTCCGGTTACATGGGTCAGGTCTGCTATCGAGGTTGAGGCATATCCCTTTTGCGCAAAAACCTGAAATAACGCCTCCGCCAGCTTATCTGATGAGATGAGTTTTGGCCTGCCAGTTTTTTTCTTTTCAATCATGGAGATAGCCTTATCTTTTAACTTAATCATTATGTTCATAGTATCATGTTTTATAGTTATCGCTAAAAAACAATTGCATCACTGAAATATTTACCTTATATTTTTTATTGATCACTACAAAATACGAACGGGATAGGCGTATGAGAAAGTTCATTATTGCTGCAATATTGAGTCTGAGCATCCTGCCCGTGCTGGCACAGGCATCAACCGAAATCAACAATTCTCACCAGTGCGAATTGCTTCGCCTTGGGAGCATCAGTGTTTCAGGTGGCACGATTGATGAGTTGACTAGCAAGCTTGCAGCAAAAGCAGAAAAATCAGGCGCCGATTATTTCCGCATCACTTATTTAAATACCAATGCCCATGGATATGCCACTGCAACGCTATACGACAATGCAGGCGCTTAGCTGCAACATAAATTTGACAAGTTAATCTGTTACATAAGGGATGTGTGGCTACAGAACCCTTATGGCTTTTTACATACGCAAAGGAAAATATTATGAAAACAAACATTAAAGCGCTGTTTTTTGCTTCGCACCTGGCTTTATTTGGCGTGGGTTTCGGTGTCGGTATCTATGTACTGCCTATCCTCACCGCTGAGAAAAACTCCAGTGCTGATGAAATTAAGGAAGTTAAAAATAATGCCCGCTACACGGGGGCATTTTTTAAAAACCAAAAAGGGAGTAATGCTGTTCATTGGGTTGATGGAAAGCTGTATGTCTCCGATCAAGAAATCGCATTTGAAGGTAGCATTGCTCCAGGTCCGGATTACAAGATCTATCTGACCAAAACCCAGGCTGATGATCGTAATTCATTTTTAAAAATAAAAGAAGAATCATTATATATAGGTGATTTGAAAAACTACGGCAACTTCAAAAAGAACCTGCCAAATGGTGTCAATATTGATGAATACACCACTGTGCAAATCTGGTGCGAAAAATTCGAGCAATTTATTGGTTCAGCCCAATACAGGTAGTGGGGTAAAACACGGGTTACTGGAGTTATTTTCGCAAACAGATCATGACGCTCTCTGTGTGACTGGCGCAATGATCACCGGATACGCTCGCAATTAAGGCTATCGGACCTTAAGACTCTGTCAAAATAGATAAACTGGAATATCCATTTACCCATATGGGGTCGTCTGGCGTACTGCAATTCAGTCAGCAAATCTCATGGAGTAAAATCGTATTTTATGGGTGCACCCAAAGCATACAGTTTGGTGAGACAGTTTTTCTGTCTCATTTGGATTGTTTTTGTCTCATCTGCATGTTACGTTTTCCTCATCTAGAGTCTAACGAGACATTTTTCATAACAATGGCTTTTTACGGTTATGCCCGGGTTTCAACCAACGACCAGGATCTGGATTTGCAAATACAGACGCTTCGCGCCGCTGGCTGCGAAATCATCCGTTCAGAAAAAGCGAGCGGGACCAGCCGCGATGGACGAACTGAGCTGCAACTGTTGCTGGATTTTCTGCGTAAGGGAGACACGCTGATTGTCACGCGAGTCGATCGCCTGGCCCGTAGCATTAAAGATTTGCAGGATATCGTGTATGCCCTGAATCAGCAGGGCATTACCCTCAAGGCAACAGAACAACCTGTGGATACGCGCACCGCAGCAGGTAAGGCGTTTCTGGATATGCTGGGTGTCTTCGCTGAGTTTGAAACCAACCTGCGCCGTGAACGCCAGTTGGAAGGTATCGCTGCCGCAAAAGCCCGCGGGGTTTATCAGGGGCGCAAACCGCGCATCGATCCTGTTGAGGTCCGTCGGTTGTACGTTGAAGAGAAAATGGGCGCAACGGCGATTTCTCGCCAACTGGGGATCGGTCGAGCCTCGGTCTATCGTGTGCTGGACCGCGATGAGCAGCCGGCGTAAGGCCATTCCAACCGATTCTTTGTTGCAACTGCGACAACGGCTTGACCGTCTGCCACCAAAAAGTCCGGAACGCGCGGCCCAGATCACCGCGATGGCGCTACTCTATTGCATTTCCGTCACCACCGTCTATCGTACACTCCGTGCCTTCCAGAAACCTCACATTGCACACCGGCGTGATCACGGGAAACCCCGGATACTGCCGCCGTCCGAACTCGAATATTATTGTGAACTGATCGCTGCATTGAAATTACGTACCACCAATAAAGCCGGTCGTCATCTGTCCACGACGCGTGCCATTCAGTTGCTCGAAGAACATGGTGTGGAAACGACTCAGGGGCTGGTTAAACTTCCAAAGGGGTTGTTGCGCAGGCCAACGGTTAACCGCTATTTGTCCCTGTTCCGACTCGATCACTCACGTCTGTTACGGGAGCCACCGGCAGCGCGGTTCCAGGCTGAGTGCAGTAATGACTGCTGGCAGTTCGATATGTCGCCCTCTGATCTCAAATATATCGAATGTCCTGAGTGGATTGATCCGGCCCGTGGACAACCTACCCTGATGTTATTCAGCGTGGTGGACGATCGCAGCGGGGTTAATTACCAGGAATACCGCTGTGTGTATGGCGAAGATGCGGAGTCTGCCTTGCGTTTTCTGTTTAATGCCATGGCGCCTAAAAGTCATCCGGAGATGTCTCTCCAGGGGCGACCGAAAATGCTGTACCTCGATAATGGCCCGGTGGCGAAAAGCCATGTCTTCCAGAATGTGATGCAGGCGCTGCAGATTGACTGGCAGACACATATGCCGGCAGGCAAGGATGGCACCCGCACCACAGCCCGGTCAAAAGGCAAGGTTGAGCGCCCGTTCCGTTCCGTCAAAGAAGCCCACGAAACGCTGTATCATTTTCATAAGCCGGAGACTGAACAGCAGGCGAATGAATGGCTCTGGAACTACCTGATACGCTATAACGCACAACGACATCGCAGCGAAAAGCATTCCCGTGAGGAAGATTGGCTGATGCATTTGCCACCAAAGGGAGTGCAGGACATGTGCACCTGGGAACAGTACTGTCGCTTTGCCCGGGAGCCGGAGTCTCGCAAGGTGGGTATCGATGCCCGCATAACGATTGACGGGACAGCTTACGAAGTCGAACCCGACATGGCGGGTGAAACTGTTATCCTGCTGTGGGGCCTCTTTGATGACGAAATGTTCGTGGAGTTTGACGGTGAAAAGTGGGGGCCTTATTTTCCTGTTTCCGGCCCGATACCTCTGCACCGCTATCGGGCATTCAAACGCGGAAAAGCAGCGGTGCGGGCAGACCGTATCCAGTCATTGGCTCGGCAACTGAACTTACCTATCAGCGCCCTGTCCGGTTGTGACCTCAAACTGGTGGCCGATAGCGTTCAGAGCACGCGGGTGTTGCCACATCAACCCTTCGAGTCCACAGCGTTTGAATACTGTTTTCCTACCCCGGTGGCAGCGAAGCTGGCTATTGCGGCTGATCTGGCCACACCGCTGGCGAAATTATCGGATGAAGACAAGGCGTTTATCGACCAAGTACTGACAGACACGCTGATCCGCAGTGAGGTATTTGCCCGGGTCAGGGAGTATTTCCGCAACACCCAATCAGGAGAGGATCATGCGGGTTGAGGTAATGGAACATTATGGACTGGCGCAACCAATCGATCAGGCCGGTTACTATGAGACGGCTCACCATAAGCAGCTTATCAAGGATATCCGCGGTGCTATCCACGAAGGCCGGTTAATTGCCGTTTGTGGTGTGGTTGGCAGCGGCAAGACAGTCACTCTGCGGCGTTTGCAGCAGCGTCTCAGGGAGGAAAATAAAATTACCGTAGCTCGCTCCCTGTCGATTGAAAAGCACAATATTAAACTGGCCACGCTCATCAACGCGCTCTTTTACGATTTGACGCAGGATAAACAGGTTCAGATCCCCAAACAGGGCGAACGACGCGAGCGTGAGTTACAGGAACTGGTCAAAAAAGGAAAGCGGCCAGTGGCATTGTTTGTTGATGAAGCGCATGACCTGAACGGGCATACACTGATCGGACTCAAAAGGCTGATGGAAGTTGTGGAGGACGGTGGCGGCCGGCTGTCGGTTGTTCTGGCCGGTCACCCCAAACTGCGCAATGACCTGCGACGCCCGACTATGGAGGAGATCGGTTATCGCACGGATATCTTTACGCTGGATGGGATCACCGGTAGCCAACGGGAATATATTCAGTGGCTACTGAAAACCAGTATGGGGAAAGGCAAGCCGGAAGACATTCTGACCGCCGACGCCCTCGACCTGCTGGCGATGAAACTACGTACCCCACTTCAGGTTCAACTACATCTGACGCTGGCCCTGGAGGCCGGTTATCAGACGGGAGAAAAGCCGATAACCGCCGCCCTGGTTGAATCGGTACTTTCCCGCCAGCTTGATGATTTGGAGCCGACATTAACGCGTCATGGTTATCGACTGAAAGACATGGTGGAGCAGTTTGATGCCAAACCGGCAGAAATCAGGGCCATGTTCAACCATCAGCTCGACCCTGCTCGAACAGCAGAACTGCGGGACAGGATGCTGGCGGTGGGGCTCCCGATATGACGAATTTCATTTGCAGTTATTGTGAGCCGAAGGAAATGGAATGCGAGCCGAAAAAGATAAACGCGAGCTCATTGTCACTTAATGTGAGCCCGGGAGGATTTTCATTGTCACTTAATCTGAGCCGAAAATTGCGCTGATTGCGAGCCCGGGGGATTTCGATTGCGAGCCGTTACAGCTATTTACCCGAAACCAGGTTCTCGATCCCCGAAGGGACATATCTGGCCTGGATAGATATTAGCCGCTACCTGCCCGACACCGCAGGTGAGGATTTATCGCTGTATTTTGCCCGGGAGTCAGGGGTCCTTCTTGAAGGGGGCTTGCTGTTTGTCGACAATGGGGACGGATATATCCGGTTAAATCTGGCCTGCCCACGGAGTATGCTGACAGCAGGGATGAAAAGAATTTCACAGGTACTGCGGATACCGGCTCCTCATCGTGTATAACCCCTTTCTCTCTGGCCGTTTTGTCCTGTCAGGATGTCGTCAGAACCCGGCATAACACCCTGTGCCGGGAACACAAAAGGCACGGATGAACAGGTCGTGAATATTCTTAGTGAAGCCTGCTGATGACATGTCTGGCGACAAAAAAATGCCGCCCTTAAGGGGCGGCTTATGCCAGCGTCACGGGGTTATCGTCTGACCGCCATGATGCCCGCATCGACATCCCAGATAGCGCCCGTCACCCATGAGGTTTTGTCAGACAACAGGAAGAGAATAGTGTTTGCCACATCTTCGGCAGTTCCGACGCGTCCCAGCGGGTGGAAATCGTTCAGCGACTTCATAGCATCTGCGATATCCGCTTTGTCCATGAAGCCTTCGTATATCGGCGTATGAACAATCCCGGGAGACACCGCGTTGACACGAATACCCGCGCTGGCCAGCTCAATCGCCAGATTACGCGTCAGGGCATGCAGACCCGCTTTTGCCATTGAATAGGCCGAGGCCGGCGAGTCACCCAGTGCAGCCTGAGCACCAATCGAACCGACGTTGACGATAGACCCTTCGAGCTTCGCGGCGAGCATGTTCTTCACGACATCCTGTGTAATAAAGAACGTGGCTCGGTTCAGCGAAAGATACATGTCATAATCGGCAAAGCTGTGCTCGGTAAATCCTTTGGGCATG
This sequence comes from Klebsiella sp. WP4-W18-ESBL-05, assembly GCF_014169075.1. Lineage (NCBI taxonomy): Bacteria > Pseudomonadati > Pseudomonadota > Gammaproteobacteria > Enterobacterales > Enterobacteriaceae > Klebsiella > Klebsiella sp. WP4-W18-ESBL-05. Next base: position 28,993 of record NZ_AP022059.1, read on the forward strand.
AAGATACCGGCGGCATTCACCATCAGGCTGATATCGCGATGGCGAGCATTAATTTCCTGACGGATAGTTTCCATACCTTCTTCGGTCATCAGGTTCGCCGCGATGACCGCAACCGGTCCCAGAGGGCTCAGTTCTTTTTGCACCGCTTCGGCTTTGTCTTTTTTATTCCCGGTCAGCACGACACTGCCGCCCGCTTCCAGTACCATGCGTGCCACGGCCAGGCCCATGCCGCTGGTACCGCCGACGACGAGCAGTTTTTTACCTTTGAAAAAAGTGTTCATTTTCTGACTCCATTACTGGTGGGTAAGACGTTGCCGGCAGCGTGAAACTGCCGGCGGTTGACGGATTAAATACTGCAGCCATCCGTTCCGCAGGTCTGACCCGCAGTGGCTGAAAATTCGGTTTGCTGTTCATCCCAGACCTGACGCAGGGCATTCAAAAAGTTATCTGCTGCCTGAGCCCCGCTGATGGCATATTTTTCGTTCATCACAAAAACCGGAACGCCGCTGAGGCCAATAGACTGTGCGTGGGCTTCATCGTCGGAAACGGTGGCGCGAAAATCGTCATTTTCCAGGGCGGCTTCAGCGTCAGCTTTCGGCATACCGGCTTCTACGGCCATGGCAACGAGCTGCTGACGGTCAAAGAGAGAGCGACCTTCGGTGATACTGCCATGATAAAAACGTTCTTCCACCGCGTCCGCAATTCCGGCCTTACGCGCGGCAACCAGCAGGGTGTGTGCATCTTCTGTATCACCAAACATCATGCCGTCGAAGTTGTAGATCAGACCTTCAGATTTACCGGCGGTGCCCACCTGATTCATCATCAGCTCCGCTGAATGCTGACTGCCCAGCTTTTTAACGATGGCATCCTTAAAAGGCATCGCGGGAGTACCACCGGCCAGACGGTAGCTGTGATGGCGGATCACCACCTGGTCGCGAAATTCAAAGCGATTCAGACCCTGTTCAAATCTTTTTTTAGCAATCCAGCACCACGGGCAGACCAAATCTGACCAGATATCGATGGTAAGGGTGGGTTTCAGCGTTTGCATAATGATTCCTCAAAGACGTTGGGCGGTCGGATCTCACTTATCAGAGAACCGCGACCGTATGGGATTTATTGCGCCTGCCAGACCGGGTAATCGGTATAGCCTTTTTCCGGGGAACCACTGACGCCGTAGTAGGTGGCGCGGTCACTTTCTGCCAGTGGCCAGCCGTTTTGCATTCTTTCAACCAGATCCGGGTTAGCGATGTAGGGCACACCAAATGCCACCAGATCCAGCTCATCATCTTCCAGAGCCTGCTCTGCGATATCACGGGTAAAACCGCCGGCAGCGATGATGGTGCCTTTAAACGTGTTGCGAAAACGGCGGCGGAAGCCTTCCGGAAGTGGCGCTTTGATGTACACCGGCTGATAGTAAAGGTGTACGTAGGCCAGTTCCCGCTGACCGAGCGCGTCGGTGATGGCTGACCAGGTTTGCTCTTCACCTTCATACGGCGCGAGGTCATAAATGCGGCCGAACGGTGACAGGCGCACGGCAACGTGGCTGTTACCCACGGCTTCCGCCACGGCGTCAATGGTCTCCAGCAGGAAACGCTGACGATTTTCCACCGAGCCGCCGTATTCGTCGGTGCGGGTGTTCAGTTCGCTACTGAGGAACTGGTCAAAGATGAATCCGTTTGCCGCCATGATTTCCACGCCGTCAAAGCCGGCTTCCATCGCCAGGCGTGCGGAGTGCACGAAGTCTGCAGTGATGCGTTTAACTTCATGCGTTTCCAGCGCGCGTGGCTGGCTTGGTACAACCGGGCCCGGTTCTCCGGATTCGGTCAGCGCAAAAACGGTGGTATTGACCGCCTGAACGGTGCCCGCTGAAACCGGCGCTATGTGGCCTGGCTGAAGAGAGACGTGAGACATACGGCCGACGTGCCAGAGCTGCGCGAAAATACGGCCACCTTTGGCGTGAACCGCTTGTGTCACCTTACGCCAGCCCTGGACGTGTTCGTCGTTGTAGATACCAGGGGTATAAAGGTAACCCCGGCCTTCTTCTGAAACCGGCATCCCTTCGGTGATGAGCAGGCCAGCAGAAGCACGCTGTGCATAGTACAAAGCCACGACCTCATCCGGCACGTCATTCATGGTGCGGGTGCGGGTCATCGGTGCCATGACTACACGGTTTTTTAACGCCAGGCCAGACAGATTGTAGGGGGTGAAAAGCTTACTCATCGTATACCTCACAAAAAACAAAAAGGAGTATCCCGGCAGGGATTTGCACAGCCCGGCAGTATCATCGACTGGACGTCGCGCACTGGAGTTGCATAAACATCTGATGGGTGGCAATATACCAACCATCTAGTAGGTAGGTCAATGGCTGTGTCGTATTTTTTTGTCATAACGCAGCCATTTCTGAATTGTCACTCATTTTGCGAGGTCATCACCATGCGTACATTAACAGCTTATAACGAAGATAATTTCCGCCAGATAGAGCAGTACAACGGAATATCGGTGGTACGTTTCTCTGCACCCTGGTGTCCGCCCTGTCAGGCCAGCGAAGAAATGTTCAGTCAGTTTGCAGACCGGCTCGATAGAGATATTCAGGTGGGGAAAGTCAATGTAGATCAGGCGCCGGTGCTGACAACCAAATACGAGATCTGGGGGCTGCCGTCTGTGCTGATATTTCATGAAGGGCAATTAGTTAAACGCATACCGGGTGTGAAACCTGCATCGGTATATGCTCAGGCTATTGCGGACATAAAAAAAGGGCAGTAATGCCCTTTTAACGTGGAATTTATTAATGCTTAACCGCGTGCCTGACCGACGGCATCCAGAGTGCGGGCTGAATAAATGACCGCCGCGCCAGCGTTGAGGTTAATCGCCACGCCCAGCGCTTCAGCAATTTCAGCGTCGGTTGCACCGGCTTTCACAGCGGCGTCGGCGTGAAAAGCAATACAGCCGTCGCAGTGGGTTGTGACTGCGCACGCCAGGGCAATGAGTTCACGCACTTTTGCGCCCAAAAGGTCAGTTTTGTTACCTGCGTTGCCCAGGGCAACCACGCCTTTCATGGTCTCGGGGGTCAGTTTGCCCAACTCGCCTAAACGTTGCATTAACTCTGAGCGATAGTTGTTCCAGTCCAGCATAGTGTCATTCTCCTGAATGAGGGGTATTAAGAAGCAGTTTTATATACTTAAGGCTGTTGGCGAAGACTTCGGGTCTGGCCGTTGCATGCGCCACTACGCTTGAGCCTTCACAGACATTAATGATCATCAAAGCAATATCTGATGGTTCGGCATGGGATGAAAACTCACCTGACTCCATGCCCGCCCTGACGACTTTTGTGAGCCACTCGATTTGCATATCGAAATAAAGTGATGTCTGTACAGTAATTGCCTGAGGCAGATTGGCGGTCTCTGCTGACAACGCACAACACAGTGGCAGTAGCGAAGCTTTATGGCTTTGCGCGAAGATATCGATGTAAGCCGCAATTCTTCTCTCCGCGCTTTTCTCAGTCGCCTCTATCTGCTCAAATACGCGTTGTGTATCAGAGAACGCCTGTATTACCACCTGCTCACCCAGAATATCTTTGGTCGGGAAATGGTGATGAATACTGGCCTTGGTGATACCCACTATTTTTGATAAATCAGCATAGCTGAATACTGAATACCCTTTTTCGCGCATCAGGTGTTCTGCTTCGCTGAGCAGCCGTTCCCGTGTCATGGTTGTCATAATTACTCCATATAATCTACTAGTTGATAGATTATATTGTTGCTATTTTTCCGTAGCAAGTTGTATCACTGACTCAGTATCGTGCAGAGCTGAACGTCACTGCCATCCTGCATTCTGAATGGCAGCATTACATCTCTGACATCACGCCAGGCGTGTAATCATTTCAACCGGATTAGCCAGAGTATCGTGGATTGGCGAATTCTTTTGCATTTCGCTGACCAGCGCTTCTAACTCCTCGCGACTGGCGGTCTTGCTCGTAAGGTGAACATCGACGCGAATAGATTTCGCACCTTTACGCACGTTGCTGTCCAGCCCAAGGAAGCCGTTGAGGTTGATATCGAAATTAAGATCCAGCTCGATACCGTCCAGGTCGATCCCTTTTTCAGCAGCCATCATGGTAAGGGTGGCGGTATAACAGCCAGCCAGCGCCTGCATGATGTATTCAGTCGGGCTCATGCCGGTATCGGTGCCGAGTAAACCTGCGGGTTCATCACCGATATTAGAAAATTTCCCCACACGGCTGGTATCGATAACGCCGTTCTGGATTGTGGCGCCGGTCTCTGTGCGAACGGTTAATCCGCCGCTGGAACGGGCTTTCATCTGGAAAGTCAGGTTACCCAGACCAGGCTGGCTGCGAACTGCTTCACGGGTATTGTGGATCGCAGCTGCGTCTGCAGAAGGTTTAACGGTAGTAGACATAATGGCTCCTGTAATTTCTTGATAAAAGGTATAGCTGGTGTAACCAGCACCAATCATCTAGTTGGTAGATTAGTGTCGCGAACCTCTTTTGTCTACTCTTTTATAAAAAATAGGGGGAAAAGAACCCAGCAGGCTGTTTTATTTCATAATAACCATTTGATTTTTTTATAATCTTCCCAGCCGCTCACTCTTGCAGCAATCCAGCCTTTACCCGAAGGATAGTCTGGCGGGTGGTATTAAATTCCCGGGCAATAGCACTGATACTGATGCCAGCATTTAGGCGCTCTGTCACTGTTTGCTTTTGTTCCTCGCTCAGGATGGGGGGGCGACCGAAGCGTTTTCCAGCCGCTTTTGCCCTCGCAATACCTGAATACGTTCGCTCAAGCAGCAAATCCCGCTCAAACTCCGCTACAGCAGAAATTACCTGCATAGTCATTTTTCCGGCCGGACTGGTCAAGTCAACGCCTCCGAGTGCGAGACAATGAACGCGAATATCTAAAGCCGCCAGTTGCTCTACTGTTTTTCGGATATCCATCGCATTACGACCCAGACGGTCAAGTTTGGTGACAATCAGTACATCCCCATTTTCCATGCGATCTAGCAACCGGATAAATCCGGGGCGTTCGCTGGCAGCAACCGAGCCACTGATATGCTCCTCAATAAGTCGTTGGGATCTGATGGCAAAACCCGCCGCTTCAATTTCACGACGCTGGTTTTCTGTGGTCTGTTCCAGAGTTGAGACCCTGCAGTAGGCAAAAACACGTGACATGGGAAACTTTCCGTACGAAATGGATGTCCGAATTATAACGTGTGTCCGAAATTAATTTCACTAAGTTTCGGACATGTGCTGTAAGTGGTGTACGAAACCGACCGGTTTCGGTCACAGCGAACAAATAACAGATGAAAACTATACGCGAGGGAGGCATTTATGCCACGGCGACAGATACTGAGCAGCGAAGAGCAGGAACGCTTACTGGTTATACCAGATGATGAAATTATTCTGACCCGAATGTGTTTTCTGAACGAACCGGATATTGCGCTCATTAATAAGCACCGAAGGCCAGCGAATCGCCTGGGCTTTGCTGTATTACTCTGTTATCTGCGTGGACCTGGATTTATTCCGGACAAAAGCAGTGCTCCTCACAATGGCGTTGTATCCAGGGTTGCTTCCCGACTGAAACTTCAGCCTGATTTATGGCCGGAATATGCATCCAGAGAGCAAACCCGCTGGGAACATCTGACCGAACTTTATCGCTACCTGGAACTATCCCCGTTCAGCCGGTCAATGCAAAAAGACTGTATCCGTCATCTGCACCCCTATGCCATGCGAACTGACAAAGGATTTATGCTGGCGGAAGAAATGCTCAGCTGGCTACATAACAATAATGTTATTTTCCCTTCTGTTGAAGTGATCGAACGGACGCTTGCCGAAGTCGTCACGCTCGCTAACAGATCGGTATTTTCGACACTTACCGCGCAACTGGAAAAGCAGCATAAATCAGCACTCGACAGCCTGCTCATATCAGAGGGTGAACAACCTTCCCGTCTGGCATGGCTGCTACAGCCTCCGGGTAAAATAAACGGTAAAAATGTGCTGCAACATATCGACCGGCTTAATTCCATCGCTGCGCTGGGGTTGCCTGATGGTATTGCACTTTCCGTTCACCAGAACAGGTTGCTTAAACTGGCGCGTGAGGGCCGGAAAATGAGCAGCAGGGACCTGGCAAAATTCACCGATGTCAGACGTTACGCTACGCTGGTTTGTATAATAACAGAGGCCAGGGCCACCCTGACTGACGAAGTGATTGATCTGCACGAGCGTATCTTGGGTAGTCTGTTCAGCAGGGCAAAACGCACGCAGGCCGAACGGCTCCAGCAAACGGGAAAGCTTATTCAGAGCAAGCTGAAGCAGTACGTTACCGTCGGGCAGGCGTTACTTAACGCCAGAGAATCCGGGGAAGATCCCTGGACTGCAATAGAAGATGTCCTTCCCTGGCAGGAATTCATCAACAGCGTGGAAGAAACGCGGTTTCTTTCCCGTAAGGGCAATTTCGACGCGCTTCATCTGATCACCGAAAAATACAGTACGTTGCGTAAATATGCCCCGCGTATGCTGTCAGCATTGCAGTTCATGGCGACACCTGCGGCGCAGGCGCTCAGCGATGCGCTGGACACCATAACGGAAATGTACCGTAAACAACTTCGTAAAGTGCCGCCATCAGCGCCAACAGGGTTTATCCCTGAAAGCTGGCGAAAACTGGTGCTCACGCCTTCAGGCATCGACCGCAAGTACTACGAGTTTTGCGTACTGAATGAACTCAAGGGTGCATTACGTTCCGGTGATATCTGGGTAAAAGGATCGCGCCGCTACAAAAATTTTGATGATTATCTCATCCCGACTGCTGAGTTTGAGAAATCCCGACATAATGACCAGTTACAGTTGGCCGTTCAGACCGATAGCCAGGCATACCTTCAGGCCCGTATGACTCTTCTTGCATCTCGGCTGGAAGAAGTTAACGCGATGGCGCTTGCCGGTGATTTGCCCGATGTAGATATCTCAGATAAAGGCGTAAAAATCACTCCACTGGAGAACAGCGTTCCTTCAGGTGTTTCGCCCTTTGCAGATTTGGTCTATGGCATGCTTCCCCATCCGAAAATTACGGAGATACTGGAAGAAGTTGATAGCTGGACGGGATTTACGCGTCACTTCGCGCACCTCAAAAATAATAACGTCAGACCAAAAGACGGAAGACTGTTGCTGACCACCATTCTGGCTGACGGCATCAACCTTGGGCTGACAAAAATGGCGGAATCCTGCCCTGGGGCCACAAGATCGTCACTCGAAGGTATTCAGGCATGGTACATCAGGGATGAAACTTATTCAGCGGCACTGGCCGAGCTGGTCAACGCACAGAAAGAGCGGCCTCTGGCCGCATTCTGGGGCGACGGGACAACATCGTCGTCAGACGGGCAGAACTTTCGGGTAGGCAGTCACGGACGTTATGCCGGTCAGGTCAATCTTAAATATGGTCAGGAGCCGGGCGTGCAGATTTATACGCATATCTCAGACCAATACAGCCCGTTCTACGCCAAAGTGATCAGCCGGGTGCGCGACTCAACCCACGTGCTTGATGGCCTGCTGTACCATGAAAGCGATCTGGAAATTACCGAGCATTACACCGATACCGCAGGCTTCACTGAACATGTTTTCGCCCTGATGCACCTGCTGGGATTCGCTTTTGCGCCAAGGATCCGTGATCTTCATGACAAGCGGCTGTTTATTCATGGAAAGGCCGAGCGCTATCCGGGGCTTCAGTCTGTCATATCAACAACCTGCCTAAATATCAAAGACATTGAGTCGCACTGGGATGAGGTATTGCGCCTGGCAACCTCGATTAAGCAGGGGACAGTCACCGCATCACTGATGATGAAAAAGTTAGCCAGTTACCCAAAACAGAATGGACTTGCCAAAGCGCTGAGAGAGATTGGCCGCATCGAACGGACACTATTTATGCTGGACTGGTTCCGTGATCCCGGTCTGCGCCGACGCGTGCAGGCGGGGCTGAATAAGGGTGAGGCCCGTAATGCCCTTGCGCGAGCGGTCTTTTTGCACCGTCTGGGTGAAATAAGGGATCGTGGGCTGGAGAATCAGAGTTATCGCGCCAGCGGGCTGACATTACTGACAGCAGCGATCACGTTGTGGAACACGGTATATATAGAAAGAGCTATTGAGTCACTAAAACGAAAGGGTATCCCGATAAATGAGCAACTGGTCTCTCATCTTTCTCCCCTGGGCTGGGAACATATCAATCTGAGTGGAGATTACGTCTGGCGTAATAATCTTAAGCTGGGATCCGGAAAATACCGCTCATTACGTACAGTCGATACCGCTTTGTACAAAAAACAGTCTTAGCGTGGGATAATTAATGAGATGGTCACTCCCTCCTTCCCGGTACTATGCTGAGGACAGGCTTTCATTCGGAGAACTATCATGGAAAACATTGCGCTCATTGGTATCGATCTGGGTAAAAACTCTTTCCATATTCATTGCCAGGATCGTCGCGGGAAGGCTGTTTACCGTAAAAAATTTACCCGGCCAAAGTTGATCGAATTTTTGGCGACATGCCCCGCTACAACCATCGCAATGGAAGCCTGTGGCGGTTCTCACTTTATGGCACGCAAGTTGGAAGAGTTGGGGCATTCCCCAAAGCTGATATCACCACAATTTGTCCGCCCGTTCGTTAAAAGCAATAAAAACGACTTTGTCGACGCCGAAGCTATTTGTGAAGCTGCATCGCGTCCGTCTATGCGTTTTGTGCAACCCAGAACGGAATCTCAGCAGGCAATGCGGGCTCTGCATCGTGTCCGTGAATCCCTGGTTCAGGATAAGGTAAAAACAACCAATCAAATGCATGCTTTTCTGCTGGAATTTGGCATTAGCGTTCCCCGAGGAGCTGCCGTTATTAGCCGACTGAGTACCCTTCTTGAGGACAATAGTTTGCCTCTTTACCTCAGCCAGTTATTGCTGAAATTACAACAGCATTATCACTATCTTGTTGAGCAGATTAAAGATTTGGAATCCCAGTTGAAACGAAAGTTGGACGAAGATGAGGTTGGACAGCGCTTGCTGAGCATTCCCTGCGTCGGAACACTGACAGCGAGTACTATTTCAACTGAGATTGGCGACGGGAAGCAGTACGCCAGCAGCCGTGACTTTGCGGCGGCAACAGGGCTTGTACCTCGGCAGTACAGCACGGGAGGTAGGACGACATTGCTGGGAATTAGTAAGCGAGGTAATAAAAAGATCCGAACTTTGTTGGTTCAGTGTGCCAGGGTATTCATACAAAAACTGGAACACCAGTCTGGAAAATTGGCCGACTGGGTCAGGGATTTACTGTGCCGGAAAAGCAACTTTGTCGTCACTTGTGCTCTGGCAAACAAGCTGGCCAGAATAGCCTGGGCCCTAACGGCACGACAGCAAACTTATGTAGCATAACGGCAGAAATACACCGGTTTAAAGAATTACTGATCTGGTTTTGCGAATACTGATATTGATGATACTAACGGCCCACCGGCCTGTTGAGGAACCTGTAAAACGGAAAGGCTCATTGAAGCCGTATATTTTCTGGAGGTTCATCAGGCGCGGAACTCATCAAGGCGCGGGAATAAAATCCCATTCAGACGCCGGATAGATTCAAGCAAGCCAACTTGTCGTCAAAATCGGTGTTGCAAAAACGGGAGTGACCATAGATTCCGTTTTCCAAGCGGACCCCAATTAACACTTGCCAACCTATCTACTGGTTGGTAGATTTGATTTTAACAACACGACACACAAACAAAAACACACAACAGAACATCAGGAGCGTCATCATGAAAAACATCATCAAAACCACCCTTGCCATCATCGCCCTGTCCGCCAGCGCACTGAGCTATGCCGCCAGCCCGCAAATGGTTTCCCGCAGCGAAGCAGCATCGCTGCAAAAAATTGGGGTGGTCTCTTCCGGTGGCTTCACCACCCTGGATGACCTGGTGGCCTCACTGGATATGAAAGCCGCTGATGCCGGGGCCACACACTACCGCATCACCAGTGCCACCGGTATGAATAAACTTTCCGGTACCGCTGTCCTGTATCGTTGAATACCCGTTACCCTCGCAACTGCGCCCGGAACCCTTCTGGTTTCCGGGCGCAGTTGTGTCTGAATAACAGGCACCCGCAGGTGCCAGGAGAACATTATGTCCACCCATGACAGTCTGATTGAACTGACTGATACCCTTATCCAGCAGAACGGCTACCAGGGCTTCAGCTATGCTGATCTCGCTGACGGTCTGGGAATACGGAAGGCCAGTATCCATTACCATTTTCAGACCAAAACCGACCTCGGGCTTGCCTATTGTGAATACAAGGAGGCCAGCCTGCTGAAACTGGAAGCTGCCCTGTTACAGCTGCCACCGGGTAAAGCCCGTCTGCAGGGTTATATGGACGCATTTCTCAAATGCGCCGACAGCGGCCAGATGTGTGGCATTCACGCCATGCTGTCCGACAGCGCCCTGTTTGAAGAACCTCTTCAGAAAGCCACCTCACGACTGGCACAAACCGACCTGCGCATCCTGACCAGTGTGCTGGTTTCGGGTCGTGAAAGCGGTGAACTGGCTTTTACTGCTGAGCCGGCTGACGTGGCCATTATCATCGGCAGCGCCATTAAAGGGGCCCTGATGCTCAATCGGATCCCTCCTCATGATGCCTGTTCCCGCACCATGAGCGCGCTTATTCAGCTACTCTCCCGCCCGTAAAGCCACGCCTGTGGCTGCCCCGGTTTAACCGGGGCAGCCAGCACTCAAAAAAATCACCGCTGACAACGCCTGTATTCCGGGGGCCTCAGAAGACATTAAGACTTTCCTTGCGTTTAATTTCCAGTTACCCCTTGCCAATCTATCTACTGGTAGGTAGAATAAATATTAACAACACGACAACACAATAAAACAGACATGCAGGGGGCATCATCATGAAAGCACTTATCAACGACGTTATCGCTGTCTTCACCCGTAAAGCCCATGGACCGGTCATCATCAAATCCGATCTTACTGAGGAAGAAAAAGCAGCTCTGGTACCGGTCCGTACACTCTCTGTTGGCTGGGTGTCTTCCGTGGATGAGCTGGAGCGGGAGGTTATCCGCGAAGCCCTTGAACATGGCGCTGCCGCTTATCTGATTTCTGAGCTTGAGCAGGCCCGTTTCGTTCATGCCCGCGCCACGCTGTTTGCATAAACACAAAACGAAAATAAAAGGACACACACCATGAAAAATAACGTCGAGACACAACTGCGCCGGTTACTTCGTAAAACGTCAGGCCTGGACATTATGGTTCTGCGGCTGTCAGTGATTTTCATCTTCGCCCTGTTTGGCACCTACAAATGGTTTGCCTTCGAGGCCAATGCCCTTCACCACCTGCTGCCAGGCACCTGGCTCGGTGCGCTGTATCCGGCTCTCGGCGTTCAGGGGCTCAGCTACGCACTCGGCGTGGTGGAAAATATCACCCTTCTGGCCCTGATTGCCGGATTTTTCCGGCCGGCAGTGGGTGCAGCAGGCGCCCTGATGGTGGCAGGCACCGGCATCGTCACCCTGAGCCTTCTGCCGCAGCTGGGTCGCATTGACAGCTTCATTATCAAGGATGTTCTTCTGATTGGGGCTGGACTGGTGCTGTTGCGTCATGACCTGCGACGGACACTGATTAACCGGAGGGCGAAGCAACTCAGCGCCGTGCACAAACCCCGCTCGTCTGACGCATTGTCAGCCATGGGGTGACCCTGAATTACGCAGCAGCCTGATATTTCTGGCCAGCAAATATGACACCACTCCCGGGTTCATGGTGAGAGGCATGGAAGCCGCCTTTCGGGCGGGGATCACTCCCCGCTACTTTTTAGAGCGCTACCTGGAAAATAAGTCGCTCCCCGCCAACCCGGACTTTGAAAAACACTATCTGGATCTTATTCATGAGCAGGACCCGTCCCGGTGAGTGAGATTTGTCAGGAGAGCGATATGAACAAACCGTATAAAAAAGACCCACAGACCATTCAGGCACTGACGGAACTGCAGTTCAGCGTCACCCAGAAAAGCGCCACTGAGCGCCCGTTTACCGGAGAATATGACGACCACTTTGAGGACGGACTGTACGTGGATATCGTCTCCGGTGAGCCACTGTTCTCGTCGAAGGACAAATTTGATTCGGGCTGTGGCTGGCCGGCATTCAGCAAACCAGTGGAAAACAACGTCCACAACCTGAGCGACCTCAGTCATGGCATGGTGCGTACTGAAGTGCGTTCCCGTCACGGTGACAGCCATCTGGGACACGTCTTCCCTGACGGGCCACAGGATACCGGTGGATTACGTTACTGCATTAACTCGGCTTCACTGCGTTTTATCCCGAAAGGCGCTCTGGAAACAGAAGGATACGGTGAATTTCTTCCCCTGTTTGAGAAAGGAGATAAGCATGAAAACTGATGTGGCAATCCTTGCCGGTGGTTGTTTCTGGGGTGTCCAGGAGCTGATCCGCAAACTCAATGGCGTGGTCAGCACCGAAGTGGGCTATACCGGCGGACGTAATGATAACCCGACATACCAGCACCACCCAGGACATGCGGAGGCGGTGAAGGTGGTGTATTCCCCGGATAAACTGAGCTACCGAAAACTACTGGAATATTTCTTTAGTATTCACAACCCTACAACAATACTTCGTCAGGGTAATGACGTCGGCTCAAGCTACCGCTCAGCCATCTTTTTCACCACAGAGGAGCAAAAGCAGCAGGCAAACCAGCTTATCCGTGAAATAGATGATTCAGGAGTCTGGCCCGGAGTCGTGGTGACAGAAGTAGAGCAGGCCGGTGAGTTCTGGTCTGCAGAGCCAGAGCATCAGGATTACCTGCAGCATAATCCCGACGGCTATACCTGCCATTTTGAACGACCTGACTGGACGCTTCCGGGATAAGTCACCGTCGCAGACTCGCAGCATTCAGCCCCGCCCATGTGCGGGGCTTTTTTGTTCATATGCAGAAACGAGAATGGGATCACAAACAAATTTCTTTAGTCCATTTCTTGCATACAAAACAATCAACATCCTGATTTTAAGGGGCATATTAGAAAAAAGATGAGGATGATTAGGGTCAAAGGGACAAAGGGACAATGTTTAGAATTATGCTGACCGTTATCGCAGGATCGTTATTTTACGGACTCTCGGCCAGTCTGTGTTTTGCCGGGCTTTTTCGCATACACGCCCCCAGTGCCTGCACAGCCTTCTGTCTGACTTATAACCCAACAGCCGGCTATGTCATGCTGGTTACCGGTATGACACTGTTTATCGTATTTTTGCTCAGCCTTTTCCGGACAACAAAAGCCCCTATTTAACATAAAGGCTTCATTGTACGCACCGCTAAAACGCGCTCAGGGCGATTTCAGCGCGAAGCCGGTGAAAACCACAGCTTACCCGGCGAAAACCCCGCAAAACTTGCCTGATGAATTCTGATGGCATGAATGGCTATGCACCGGACTGCATGGCGGCCCGTTTCAGTGCGTTTACCACCTGAAACCGCCAAAAAGCGCCCTTTTGCGCGGGAAATCTCTCATTTTCTCCCTGGAATACTCACAACAATCATAATTACTAGTAATGTTTTCTGTGTGTACGACAACTCTGTAATGCCTGAGGAATTAATGACCGGTTCAAACAACAAGACACGCGATATCACTAGCAACCGCAAGTATCTGATCAAGAATGCACGCGGCCAGGCAGCCTATAAAGCACGTATGCGCGAGGCGGGTTATAAGCAAATTGCGGTATGGGTACGAGAAGATGTCAGAGAGGCAGGACGACAAGCCGGACTGGAATCTGACGCGCTGTTGTCAGGGGCTGCGCAGCATGATCCATTAGGCTGGATGGTCGGTTTTGCTGAGGGACTCAGGCAGCGAGAAAAAAAAGACAGCAACCCGCAGTAAGCCTGCAAGACAGCACGAATAACAGAGAACAGCCAGTACAAGGAAGTAACGCTTCGCGTACCGGATTCAGCATATTTTTCAGGGAGTGTCCCTGCTAAACTCCTTCATGTCGACGCATCAACCCCGGAGGCTCTGTAATGAGCAATACCACACACTACGAAAACGCCAACTTCTTGCGGGAACTGGCCGAAAGTCTGCCCCGCATACTGCCGGAAGGTGGCCCGGACAAGGCAGCACTGTTGCAGCGCCTGGCTAACGAAGAACTGGCACAGGCCGAGTATGAAGATCAGGTTCGCGCCAAAGTGACTGCAGCCCGCGCTGATACACGCCCGGGCATGACCACGGAACAACTCCGCCAGCGGCTGCATGGTCGCTATCAGGAACTGCGTGATGCCGTATGACGTGGAATGGAAGCAGGGAGCCATCGAGGACGTAACGGCACTGTTTGACTACATCGCGGAAAATTCATCTCTGTGGGATGCGCGGAACGTCACCGATCGCGTTCTTGCGGCCGCAGACAAGCTGGCAGACTTTCCGCGTCTCTACGAAGTGGACTCACGCTATGGCGAGGACGTTCGCCGGATAAGCCTGATGGGACAGCATGTCCTCTATGATGTGAATGACCCGGCGCAGAAAATCCGGGTTCTGGCCGTAGTCGGCCAGCGCCAGAATCCCCACTCCGTCCGCTGATAACGGGTGACGGGGGCGCAATTCATTGCGTGGCCGTCGCCGGTTGGACAAGCGCAGCGCGTCAGCGCTTCCCCCATTGCCACCACCGGCGCGGTGTCTCTGCTGTCTCCGTTTTGTGTTCCAGTAGTCTCATGGCCTGCATTTCCTGCCGCAGCCCGGCCACCTCTTCCCGCAGCGCTTTTATCTCCGCAATCAGCGCCTCTGATACCGTTTTTTCAGTCTCATCCGGCAGTCTCAACCCGTCCCGATCATGAGTCTCAATCAGTCTTAACTCACCGTACACCCGGATAAGCTCGCTGGTATCTACGACACGACCACCATCAGCCTCCGTCCGGTATGATACGCGGCCTTTAGCCATATCCCGATACAGGGAACTTCGGGCTTTTTCCGTCAGTTCCGTGGCCTGTCTCACCGTCACCCACGCCATTGTCTCACCCCGCTATTTTTGAGACAGTATACCCGACAGGCGCACACCATGCCCGGAAGGAAAGAAACATGACGAAACAGGAAAAAACCGCCCTCAACATGGCAAAATTCATCAGGGATCAGTCGCTGCTGTTGCTGGAAAAGCTGAACGAACTGGATATGGATACCGCGGCCGACATGTGCGAACGGCTGCACGAGGACGCGGAAACGCTCTGGCTGGCAATGCGGGACCAGCTCGGGGAGGAATAACAGCACCGACGCGGCCGGTGCTGTCTGCCGTCATTTCATCAGACGACGCAGGCAAAGAAGGGTACCACCGATCAGGATCGCCGCCGTGCCTCCCTGCCCGAAATGCAGGAACAACCAGTCACGGATCGCCGGGTTCCTCGCCAGAAACTGCACGAACCCGTAGAGCAGCAGAAACACCGGCAGCACGCGCCAGAACAATTTCAGCAGATGCGCGGCCAGCACACACAGCCCTCCGGCCATCGCCCCGACCATAAGCAGGGCCTCCCGGCCCACAACCGCAATCCGGTTTGTCATAAAACACCTCATAAATGAATGATTAACCTCAGACCATGACCATGAATTTGAAGCAGGCAAACAGCCGTTCCCGGTCCAGCTCTGCCGTTTTTCGGGCCTCGCCGGTCTGTGGGTTCACGATTTCATCCACCGCCAAAATTGCCCGTTGCACCCGGACGAGCGTCGGCCTGTCCGGGCAGATGTACCAGATTTCATCGATGCCGTTCGCCCGGCGGTTGAACAGATAGGGGTCGTCTCAGAAAACGAATCTATGGTCACTCCCGTTTTTGCAACACCGATTTTGACGACAAGTTGGCTTGCTTGAATCTATCCGGCGTCTGAATGGGATTTTATTCCCGCGCCTCGATGAGTTCCGCGCCTGATGAACCTCCAGAAAATATACGGCTTCAATGAGCCTTTCCGTTTTACAGGTTCCTCAACAGGCCGGTGGGCCGTTAGTATCATCAATATCAGTATTCGCAAAACCAGATGAATGATTGTTTAAACTGGTGTATTTCTGCCTTTATGCTTCGTAAGTTTGCTGTCGCGCCGTCAGTGCCCAGGCTATTCTGGCCAGCTTGTTTGCCAGAGCACAGGTGACGACAAAGTTGCTTTTCCGACACAACAACTCCCTGACCCAGTCGGCCAACTTGCCAGACTGGTGTTCCAGTTTTTGTATGAATACCCTGGCACACTGAACCAACAAAGTTCGGATCTTTTTGTTGCCCCGCTTGCTAATCCCTAACAATGTCGTCCGACCTCCCGTGCTGTACTGTCGGGGTACCAGCCCTGTTGCCGCCGCAAAGTCACGGCTGCTGGCGTACTGCTTCCCGTCGCCAATCTCAGTTGAAATAGTACTGGCAGTCAGCGTTCCAACGCAGGGAATACTCAGCAAGCGCTGTCCAACCTCATCTTCGTCCAACTTTCGTTTCAACTGAGATTCCAGATCTTTAATCTGCTCAACAAGATAGTGATAATGCTGTTGTAATTTCAGCAGTAACTGGCTGAGATAAAGAGGCAAACTACTGTCCTCAAGAAGGGTACTCAGTCGACTAATAACGGCAGCACCTCGCGGAACGCTGATACCAAATTCCAGCAGAAAAGCATGCATCTGATTAGTTGTTTTCACCTTATCCTGAACCAGGGATTCACGGACACGATGCAGAGCTCGCATTGCCTGCTGAGATTCGGTTCTGGGCTGCACGAAACGCATAGATGGACGTGATGCTGCTTCACAGATAGCTTCAGCATCAACGAAGTCATTTTTGTTGCTTTTAACGAATGGGCGGACAAATTGCGGTGATATCAGCTTTGGAAAATGCCCTAACTCTGCCAGCTTGCGTGCCATAAAGTGAGAACCGCCACAGGCTTCCATCGCGATGGTTGTTGCCGGGCATGTCGCCAGAAATTCGATTAGCTTTGGTCGGGTGAATTTTTTACGGTAAACGGCCTTCCCACGATGATCCTGACAATGAATATGGAAAGAGTTCTTACCCAGATCGATACCAATAAGCGCAATGTTTTCCATGATGGTTCTCCGAATGAAAGCCTGTCCTCAGCATAGTACTGGGAAGGAGGGAGTGACCATCTCATTAAATAAAGCACGCTAAGCGTGCGTGGAGGCTGGCACCCAGCGGTACAGCGTCGGAATGGACACGCCGAGGTTCTTGGCCACGTCCTTGGGCGGCACCCCGCTGGCCAGCAGCTTCTTGGCCGACTCGATCTTGCTGTCGGTCATCTTCGGCTTGCGGCCGCCTTTGCGGCCGAGCTGCTTGGCGACTTCCAGCCCGGCGCGGGTGCGCTCGACGGTCAGCTCGCGCTCCATTTCGGCAAGGCTCGCCATGACGTGGAAGAAGAACCGCCGGGATGGTGTGCCGGTGTCGATGGAGTCGGTGAGGCTCCTGAACTGGACACCGTGCTTGTGCAGATCGCCGACCAGATCGACCAGTTGCTTGACCGACCGGCCCAGCCGGTCGAGCTTCCAGACGACCAAAGTATCGCCTTCGCGCAGCATTTCGAGCGTCTTGGCCAAGCCAGGCCGGTCTGCCCGCGTGCCACTCACCTTGTCCTCGAAGACCTTTTTACATCCGGCCTTGCTCAAGGCTTCGCGTTGCAGCTCCAGGTTCTGATCCTGCGTCGAGACGCGCGCATAGCCAATCAACATGGCTTGTCTCGCGCCCGGTCGATGCGTTCCTGCATCGCCTGCATCACTTCTTCGTGGGTGTACGATCTGGCGTTGGCGTCGGTGGCTTGCCGCAGGGCTTCCTCAACCTCGCGCGTCATCCGCTCGTAATCCTCCGGCCACAGCGCTTGCTCCATGCGCAGCGACGCCTGACCCAGCAGGTGCAGCAGGCTGAACAGCCGCATGTCGTTGGTGGCGACGATGCGCTCCCGAATCTGCTCCTGAATAGCTTCGCTAGCCCGATGCGCTTGTGGTGTGGCAGTCCCCTCGTAGTCAGCGGGGAATTCCGCTTCCTCGGCAATCCTTGCCCAGGCGCTGGCCAGCGCCTCGATGGTTGACGTGCTCATTTCCGCCGCTCCTGTGCTCTTTGGCGAATCAACCGGCCAAGGGGCCTCGACGCGAAAACCAGCAGCATCACGCCTATCGGATACCAGGTCGAGAAGACCACCAAGGCATCGAAGGCTGGCCGTCCGGTGTTGGTAGGCAGTACGGCGGTCACAGCCATCAACCCGCCGACCGTCCAGATGATGCGCCACACGTAGGGCATCACGCGGGGCACGTAGCCGTCATCGAAAGCGGTCTGGTAGTAGCGGCGCAGGCCGCGCTCGGCAAGCGCCTGGCGCTGCCGCTCCGACAGCGCATCCGTCCGGCCATACCAGCGCCGGAATGGTGGACAGCGCAGCAGCAAAGGGGTGAAGAGGATCATCACCGCCACGATCGCGACACCCCACGCCATGACGGCGCCGGCATCGGGCCGCTTGGCGTTCTCGATCACGGGCGCGAAGACGCCCGGAGCACCGATCATCCAGAACAGCGCAATGTGCTGATGGAAGGAGAGCTTCATTTGCTCATCCACTTGCGCAGCAGGCGCTTTTTCAGGGAGGCGCGTTCTTGCGGGTTGCGTCCCTTGTGATTGGCGATGCGATCCGCCGTGGCGGCCTGGCGCTTGACGGGCCAGTAGGAGCGGCCATCCTTGCCCATCGACCAGACGCTGCTGGCCTGGTTTTCCAGCAGGGGCAGATGGGCGCTCAGGGCTTCGGGCGACGCGCTGGTCAGCGCCGTGCGCTCACGGGTGCGTCAGCGCTGATGCCAGAGCTTCTTGTCCTCGCGCTCGCTGCCGCAGGTCGTGTGCCCGACGGTGGGTGTTTTGCGGCGGCTGCGGCTCATAACGTAGTGGTCTCCAAGAACATTCAGGACTGATCCCAGGCGTCGATGGTCAAGACCTGATCGGCAGGACAGGCGGCTACGCGGTCGGGAACTGGATGGTGTTCAGTCTCATGCCGACCCCATTCGATTGATCGCGTCGCTTGCGGCACGCTGCGACGCAAGGAGGTTTGCGACCTGGTTTAGCAGCCGTGTCCGCTGCATGTCTGTTACCTATCTCCCCGACCGCTCATTGGACCAACTCCAGAGATTGGGCTCTATCGCTCAGCCAATACGAAACCGGCATTGGCTGATGCCACAACCGAGACTAACACAAATGGCTCGGTACCTGTATTTCGCGCCCCGTGCACTTGGCCCGGTCTTGCCACGGCTATCTCACCTTCCCTGAGGGCACGAACAATCCCATTGCCCTGAAAGTAATCAGCCATTCCCGACAAAACAGTCCACGTGTCTTGGCCGTGAGGATGAATGTGAGCCGCAATTTCCTGCCCGGGATGGACATGCCAAACCACGATAATTGAGTCTCGGGTTTCAAGCACAACGGAACGAATAGGCTCGCCTTCGGACGGCTGAACATACTCGGCTACAGAAAATATTCTCGATTCAACAGTCATCGGAGATCCCTCTTTCACAGTTGTCGTTACGGTCTTCATCGTCGGCATCCTGACGCACGGCGGGCAATTGCTGGAGCAACGCCGGCAGCCATTCCTGTACCGTCTCCCACACCACATCGAGGTTGATGTCGAAATAGCCGTGAGCCATGCGATTACGCATATTGCGCATGCTGCGCCACGGCACGTCGGCATGCGCCTGGGTGAACTCGACGTAGCCATCCATCACCTTTGTGGCCGCCTCGCCGATGACGATCAGGCTCATGATGACGGCCTGCTGGGTGCGCTTGTCGGCCAAGAAGTCGTCTTTGGCCATCCCTTCCACGAAGCTGCGCGCATCGGTTGCGGCCTGCTGAATGTGGTCGAGGTAATCGGGCAGGCGGTTCTCGCTCATATCGGTTGCGCCTCCGCGAGCACCTTGGCCCGGAACTTCGGCGGCAGGTCGCCGGGAGTCAGCAGATCGACGTCAACGCCGAGCAGCGATTTCAGTTCTTCTTCCAAATCGCCCAAGTCCAACAACGTGGCACCGGGCAGCGCATCGACCAACAGGTCGAGGTCGCTGCCATCCCGGTCGGTGCCATGCAGCACCGAGCCGAAGACGCGCGGGTTCGCGGCGCGAAAGCGGCCTACCGCTTCACGCACTGCGCTTCGCTTCATGTCAAGCACAACAGACGGTCGCATGCGCATCCTTTCTTATCGAAACTCGTTGAGATGATATGCAATCAAGAATAGAATTTCAAGAACTCACAAAGTAACGCGGTGGTTAATATCCTGTACCCACGGATTGCCCTTAGCGCTGCCTATATCGGCTAAAGCACTCCGGTAGCTTGATTCACCCCACGGCCACGGCAGGATCTTGGCCGTCGCAAGCGCCAGGGGAAAATCTTCAGCTGCAAGCCTGAGTGATTTCATGTGCGTGTAATCCATCGCCCAGATGATTTTTGTGAAGAAGAACTCGCGCTCGTTCATGTCCGGGCGCGCGTCCTGGCCCTCCGTGCCAACGGCCAGCAAGTAATCGGCCTGAATTGGCAGTATCAGCGCGCGTAGTAAGTCATGGATCGCCGGTTGCGGCAGTCTGCGCGCCAGATTAATTACCCGGTCGAACTTCAGTTTATCCTGCTTGCGCTTGTCGGTCTGCTCCATCAGATTTCATGGCCCCCTTCTTCATGCTCATGCTCATGGGTGTGTTCTTTTCCGGTATGGCTCTGTTCCGCCTGAGACGTCTGCGGCATGGCGTAATCGTCGTAAATGCTGCTGTCAAAGTCGTAGTCTGATGCTTCGGCATAATGCTCGTAATCGGCATACTCCTGCGCGCTCCACTGCTGATCGTCGGCAGCAGCATAATCATGGGCCAGCTCTGCATCATTTTGCTGTGCTTCATGACGCCGCAGGCCAACGGAATCATCCATAGGGTTCTGCTTAAGATGAAAGGCGTCCTCTGCGTTGCTCACCGGCTGATAATCAGTGCCGGTTGTCATGTTATGTTCATCGGGTTTCTGGTTAAACGCCATGCTTTCCCCCGTGGCTTCTGGCAGACCTTTTTCAGCTGATCGGGTTTCTAAACTGGTATCGCGGCCAATATCCTTAAACCTGGCCTCAAGCCCAAAGAAACGGTCAATTTCTGCGGCCGTGGTTTTCGGGCTGTCGCGGCTCACGCTCGATGCCAAAGATTTTTTATCGTCGGTAAAAATTTCCACCTCATGACGCGCACGCGAAATACCAACATAAAAAACGTCCTTAGAAGTGGTAAGCGATTTGGTATCTATGTTGAACAACACGCGATCACAGGTAAGCCCTTGGGATTTGTGGACGGTGGTTGCATAAGCATAGGAAAGATAAGAAGCCTGTTTTTTGTCCAGCTCAACCGTGCGCCCTTTTTTGTCCTCAAGCGTCAGTTTTTCACCCTCCACGGTTTTCACCGTGAAGCGGTCGCCGTTGGCAACGTCCAGCGTTTTATCGTTACGCGTTACCATAACCTTATCGCCCGGCGCCAGTTCGGCGCTGACTGCCTGGTATACAGACAGCTTGGTGTGTGTACGCGGGCTGAAAGCGATCTGCTCACCGCTGCTGCTTTCAACCGTCAATTTGTTGCCCGGCCCGGTATCAAGAACCTGGTAAGACTCGCCCCGCTTCATACCATTTTTGTAATCCTGTTCGGGGATAATGATTTGCCCTTTACTGAAATAACGGCTGTCGCGGCGTTCCGCCTGTGTCGAATCCACGCGGTCAAGTAGCGTGAACGTTTCGCCGGTTCCGGCAAGCCCCAGATTGCCCCGGATGTAGTCATTGAGGGTTTTGCGTGAGGCGTTCGTACCAGAGATTATCAGGGTGGCATCCTGTTGTTCTGAGGACAGAGACAGGTAGCGATCGGCAAGTTGAGCGAGTCGGGGCGCTTCTTCCTTCAGTTCGTTCACGCCGGTGATATTTTTCAGGGCGCGCGCGGCATTACCTTCAGCGGCATACTTAACCGCCTCAAGCAAAACTTCATTCTTCTGTCGCTGAATGTCTTTCATGTAGCTGGTCTGCATATCTGCTTTAATCAGCTGCTCAAAAGGCTTACCGGCTTCTACCGCTTTCGTCTGTGACGTATCCCCCAGGAATACCGCGCGAGCGTTATGCTTCTCGATCACCTCCATCAGCTGTTTCATCTGTCGGGCGGGTATAACCCCGGCTTCATCAATGAATACGACTGATTTTTCATCCAGCTTTTTATCCTTCGCTTTGAGGAAAGCGGCAACGGTGCGGGCCGGTAATCCATCATCTTCAAGCGCTTTTTTCTGTGTCCCATAGGGGGCCAGCGCCGTGACCTTCAGCCCTTGTGACTCCAGCAGCTCTTTAGCGGCCATCGTCATATAGCTTTTACCGGTACCGGCGTAACCATGTGCGGCCACAAACCGATCTTTGCTCGTCACAATTTCTGTAACCGCGCGCATCTGCTCCTTCTTGAGGGTTTTCCCGGCAAGCAGCTGGCCTGCAATCTCTGCGGTCAGCTGTCGCGGCATCTGCCCCCGGCCGCGTGATTCGATAGTCAGAATGGAACGCTCAAGGCGAATACCCTCCACGGTAGTGACGCGGTGGCTGGTCTTTTTAAGCCTGCCGTTTTTAATACCATCATCTACCGCAAAACGGGCTTTATCCGCACGCATCCCGCTATTCGTCAGCGAGTCGATCCACTCTTTGCGCGTCAGAGTTTCGGCCATAACTGAAGCACCGACCTTCAGAGTTGATTGATACCGGGCTTCGCCCTCGATGATGGCGCCCTTCTGTACCGCCTTCAGGTACGCTTTTTCAACATCGGCTATTGTGGCATGGCCCAGCACCTGCTTATTAGCGATTTGAATCAGCTTCTGGCGTTCAAAGCTGGCATCGCGCTCTGACAGCGACTTAACTGCAAACTGGATAGCCCGGTCAGCTTTAACCTCCGGGCTGGTAAAATCCGGGGCCATGTTGCGCGCTATATCAGCCTCCAGAGGTTTACCGTGTCCCTGCCATTCACGGTTATCAAAATCAATGCCGAGCGTTTTGGCGCGGCTGGCCCATTCCTGGTGAATTTCTTCACGGGAATGCTCTGTTTTCTTTTCACGCGTAGCCATCGAGACGCGGCTTTTCGTCTGAGCATCGGCGGTTTCCCGCGTCAGACCCATTGCAGCGAGTCCCTTTTCAATTTGCTCCGACCGGCGGGAAAAAGCGCGAATCTGTTCATCTGAAAAATGGGCCATATCGAACGTGTTATTTTTGCTGTTGTAACGCAGCTCATAACCGGCTTTGGTCAACTCCAACGCCAGCTCCTGTTTGTAAACATCGCCCAGGTGCATTTTGTTACGCATCAGCTCATCATTTTTGAGCGCGCGCCACTGGCCGTCCTCGCGCTGGGTCATGTTCATGACAAAAGCGTGTGTGTGCAAATCAGGATCTAGCGCCCTGGAAGTTTCGTGGCGGAAAGTAGCGACGACAAGGTTATTGGTATTCTGGGTTACTGATTTCCCCTGGCGAGTCGTCCGGGCCTGCGCGAGTTTTTCAGCTTCACGCACAGCAGCGGCAACAGCTTTTTCATGAGCCTCGATAATGGTTTTATCGCCGTGTATCAGCGCCTGCATGGATACCCCTTTAGGCGCTGAAAACGTCAGGTCGTAGCCCAGACGCTCTTTTTTGGCATCACCCACGTGTCGCTGCATATGCGTGAAGGTATCTATCTCTCCGACAAGCAGCTCTTTAAACCGGGCTGATTCAACGTCCCCGGATAAGCCGAGGGCTTCAGCTCCGGTTCCCTGCCAGGACGTGAATGATGAATCCTTACTGTAGTAATCATCCTTTGCATCAGAGTAGTAGCCCACAACGCTAGTGACGTTCTGGCGGGTAATCGTGGTTATATCAAGCATCAGATCTCCCTCAGTTCAATGCCAGGAACAGGGTTTTTGCGATGGTATTTAACGTGTTTAGCCTTGAACTTAGCGACGGGCATATCACCAGGCAACGCCAGATAGCCGGTGAGGTTTGGCAACATTGATATTTCGGTAGGCGTTACGGCACGAACAACTTTAACGTCGCGGCGTTTACGGACAATCCAGGGCTTCTGAGGATCGGATTCTTTACGCTCAACTTCGCCTTCTATCTCACCGAGTGAGCGCGACATTTGATCCAACGTTTCATCACCGAGACGGCTGCCGCCCAGCACGATGTTAGAACGCATGTTAGCCAGAATTGTCTGAGCCATATCCCGACCATAAACCTTAACCAGCTGAGAATAGGTTTGATAGCCAGCATAAACACACAGACCGCTTTTACGCCCTTTGGTCAGTGCATCGTTGAGGTTTGGCAGAAACTGGAGTGATTCCAGCTCGTCAATAAATACATTAATGCGGCTTTCTTTTTCACCCATACCCAGCACGATAGAAAAAATCGAATCCAGCCAGCAGGAAATTAGCGGATTAAGTGACCTTTTCATTTCTTCCTGCCAGGTGATAAACAGGGTTCCCGGCTTTCCATCATCAAGCCAGTCACGCAGGGAAAAATTACCTTCCGGCATTTTCAAATGTGGGGCAAGATTCTTACTGAGAACAAATCGCGCGCTTCCAACTGCTTTTTCAGACCCGGAAAAAATAGCTTCGGCAGGCGTCCCCATTAAAAATTCTTTTAATTTTTTCTGGTCAACGTTACAGGCCCAGTGAATAACTTCTTCCATAGTTACTGTGCTGTATAGGCTGTGAAGTTTTTTCGAAACTTCACTAAAAATAAGACGGCCATAGCCGAACCATTCTTCAGTAGCCATATCAGGGCTTTCCTGAACAATAGAGTTCACTAAACGCTCGTAATCATATGAACGGCGAATTTCATTGAAAAACACCCAGCCTTCAGTGCGTTTATCATAGGCGTTTAAAATAACATCGCCGGGACGATAGAAATTCTTTAAGAACCCCCCATTTGGATCTAAAGCAATATTTTTGCCGCCTCTAATGATGCTCTTAAATAACAGTTCATTGAAAATTGTGGTTTTACCAGTACCGGTTGTACCGGCAATCGAAAAATGCAAGTTCTCAGCGTATGTAGGTATGGGGATATTAGCCACGGTTAACTGGTTGACACCTCTTTCGCGTGTTTTATCAGCGAGTGTTCTGGCGCGAACAAGCTCTGTACCACGATAAATCTTTTTGAATCTTTCGCCTTTAAACACGCGTGATTTATCATAAATGATAAAAGCGATCAGACCGCCAACACCAATAAACCAGCCAGCAATTAAAGCTGACCATAAAGGCCATAGCGAAAAAGTATTCTTAACCAGATACGGAATCAGGTATTTAGCCGTGGATGGATCAATACCGTAGGTAAATTTTGCAACTAGAAACCATACCATCACTGGAGGCAAAGTAATTGCAAATAAAAATGCTAAGCCTCTTTCTCTATCGTCCATTTCAGCGCTCCTTTTTTGGTTCCCAGACTTTGTAGCCGTTACGTTCAACCTCTGCTTTTGCCGCTTTGGTTTTGCCCGGTTCTGCTATCGAGCGCAGGAGGATTAGCGTTTCAATAGCGAGTGATTCATGCAACATCATCTGTCCTGCCGGTGGGAATTTTACGCCAGATAGCGTTTCGGTTATTGCCTTCAGCTCATCGCGCAGTGGGCCAAAATCCGCATCTGAAGCACGGTCAAAAAGATAATCCAGTTTGCGATTTACGTCGCTCAGCCGGTCGGCAACTATTTTCAACCCGGACTCCCGATCACCTGGGCCAGCTTCAATGCAGCGCCGCAGATAATCTGACCGATTACCTCCTGAAACCAGGTCTATATAGGCCAAAAGTTCATCTGATACTTTTGCGGTTATTATTGGCATTCAGTCCTCACATTGTGCATTTCTTAAACAAAAAATTGGGATCTAACAAGCTGAAATCTTAGTATTACCAAAGTAATAAAGCAAACTCATTATAAAACAATGGGTTATTTGGTGTTTTTAATACCTAATTATTACCGAATATTGACGCTATTTATTTTTTTATCTTTTAAATCAGTACGATAGCGTGATTTATCGCGCTGCGTTAGGTGTATAGCAGGTTAAGGGATAAAAAATCATCTTTTTTGGTAGGAGCGATCTCCGTAGGTTAAGGGTCATTTGGCTAAAAAGCGTCCTATTCTTTGATGGTCATGCTTGCATGACCATCTGAGCAACCAAAAACTACAGATAAACTACAGATAAACTACAGATAAACTACAAAAAACGATTTACCTTAGCGTTGTCAGACTACTAATAGACTACAAGGAAACTACAAAGAAACTACAAAGAAACTACTAAAACCGTGGCAGACTACTAATAGACTACAAGAAAACTACAAATAAACTACAAAACTGGATTGACCCCTTCTTACGAGTGTTGTAGAGTCATCTTCATACAACGGAGGGGGTTATGAATAAACCAGCAGATCTGAAACCCCGCAACTTATCGGCTGCTGTCAGATTGCGCCTAAATGAAATCGAGAACTGGCTGGACAGAGGGCTAACGCGGCATGAAATTGCTGAAATCCTCGACAGCGAATACAGCTTTTCGGTAACAGCCAAAGGGCTTGAGATGGCACTGTATAGAACGCGGCAAAACCGAAAAAATGTATTGCACAATACACATGATAAGAGTAGCGCGAAGGGTGCAGCGGAAAGTGTATTGCACAATACACAACCGTCTGAGCCTGAAGCGCAGGAAAGTGAAAAAGCAGAGAGTCCCGGCATTATTGATAAAGAGTTCTTCAATAAAATCGGTGAGGATTTCAACCCTAAGAAGTTCAACAAAAAATTCTGAGGTGATTTATGAAAGTAGCGGTAATTAATTACAGTGGCAGTGTTGGTAAAACATTAATTTCATCTTACCTGTTAGCCCCGCGCCTGACTGGTGCAAAGTTCTATGCGGTAGAGACTATCAACCAGTCTGCTTCCGATCTGGGTATTGAAAATGTGACCAGTTTTAAAGGTGACGACTTCTCACGTTTGATTGAGGATATTGTTTTTGAAGATGCAGGCATTATTGATATTGGCGCGTCAAACGTTGAAGCGTTCCTGATGGCTATGTCTCGCTTTGACAGTGGCGCGAACGAATTTGATAAATATGTAATCCCGGTGACGCCGGATAATAAGGCGATTGATGAAAGCCTGAAAACGGCACACACGTTAAGTAAAGCGGGCGTGAGCAGCAAGAAAATTATCTTTGTTCCAAACCGTATTAGTCCAGACAGTGAAGTAGAAGATGTGCTGGCGCCGGTGTTTGAGTTTGTCAAAGAAACGAAGATTGGCAAAATAAGCAAGAAGGCTGTTATTTATAACAGTGAGGTTTTCGAATATCTGGCGTTTCACCGTATCTCATTCGAAGTATTGACCGCTGAAGATCCAGAAGAATTCAAATCCCGTGCAAAACAAACAACCGATGCTGACGAGCGCAAAAAACTGGCACGCCGTTATACATACATGAAACAGGCGATTCCGGTAAAAGCTAATCTCGATAAAGCATATGCGGCTTTAATGGGAGAATAAAATGGAAAAGCAGCCGGATAAATTAGAAGTTCTGATGGACTGGTTTTTAGGTGACGCGAAGGAAATCACCGCAACTCAGAAAGAAATGACGCAGAAACTTTCTGAGCTTTCGGAAAAGCTGGCAAAAGACACCGAAAGTTTAGGAGAGACGGCAGACTCTTTTAAACGGGCTTTAGTAGAAAACCAGCGTTCAATTAGCCTGGCAATTAGTGATGATGCTAAGGCGCGCGAGGAATTTCTAACTAAATTCCGCCGCGCGCAGGCGTCCAGTGCTGAGACGTTTACCCGTCAGATCCTTTTTATTACAGCTGGCTGCACCATCGTGGGCGCCGCAGTAGGCGCCGCGATAGCGATACTTTTACTGAGATAAAGCAAACCGGGCGTGTCCCGGTTTTTTTGTCAAGCGGAGCGCGGAGGCCGAAGGCCGGAGGCATTAGTGGCCGCCGCCCGCGTAAGCGGGGCGAGACGGGAACCGGCTCGAAGCGCAGCACGGCAGAACGGCCCCGCAGGGGCAATGCCCGTTTTAATTCATCGTGACAGTCGCGCGTGACCATCACGGGGAGAAAAATAATGAATGACCGACAGCGAGAACTGGCCCGTATACGCCAGGCCCGCCGCCGCGCGCGGCTCAAGGAAGAAGGCACAAGCGTGACAGTCACGCTAACAAAACAGGAAGAAGCAATGTTGCAGGAGCTGTGCCGGGTTCGCCGTCCTGGACGAACGCCTTATTCAACGAACGAATTTTTCCAGCTGCTGCTTATCCGCAACTGGCAGCAGTGGCAGGAGCAGAAGGCACAGCTGGGAAAATGCCAGGCTTGCGGAAAGCTGAAAGCGGAGGGGGGGTGCGAGGGTGAACGGAAAGGCGAAACCTTTAACTGCTGGCTTGCCGTCGAAGCCAATGAACTAAATTTGTAGTGTATTGTGCAATACACATTTACACAGAAACAAAAACCACCGGCAATTCCTGGAACCGGATACCTACGGCTATTCCTGGGTGAACGGTACTTTTTGCACCTGGGTGCGCTGAAAAAGCTGAATATGCAGGGTGACGTTCGCGTGCTGTTCTGCTTTGTAGACTGAATGCGCCAGCTATACGCCTGACTGCTTAAACCTGGTAAAGTTCTGCAACCGGCACTGACCGGAAAGCAAGGCAGGGAAGACCTAAGCCAGAAACCTTGACTGCTCCCCGCCCTTCAGGGCGGGGATTGCGGATCATGTTCTTCTCTTTCAGGGATTCAACGCAGACAAGAAAGGCTTTCAATTTCCTATACGTGAACGGCCGCGCAGCGGAAAGAAACAAGCCCGGTCAATCCGGGCTTGTTTCTTTAGGCGGCTCAGAAATCGCCTAAAGGCCCGGCTTGGCCGGGCAGTCAGTGCTATTTAGTTTGTTGCAGCAGCTGGCTTAATTTTGCCGCCAGTGCATACGTCGATTGGAAAGCGCCTTGCAGGCGCTGATTAGGCAGCTGGTTGAACGCTTCGAGGCAGGCGCGCAGCAATAATTCTTTCTGAGATTCGACTTCTTTTTTCAGTTGGGAAGGGGTGGTAACTGTAGTCATGCTTGCTCCTTAGTGAGCCGATATCGGCAATTTTTCGGGTGGCGGTGTTGCCTCCCGATGATTTAATTATCGGTGATTATGCCTTTAAAGTCAATACAAGTACGGAATTTATTTACCTGTTTTTATGCCCGTCAGGGCATGGAAGGCGACCGCGCCGGACTCCACCGGACACCGGCCGCAAATCGCCGGAAACTGCGGGACTGACCGGAGCAACAGGCCACCCCCCTCCCTGCTAAGCCATAACCCAGCCCGCCGCCACGCAGCTGCCGCACGTCCCCCACGGGGGTGCGCAGTGGGCGCCGCGCGCCTGCGCGCGGGTACGGCGGCCCGCCTGCGGGTCGCGGCGCCGTACTGCGCGTTAGCGGCCGCCGCGCGGCCGGTTACGGGGGACACCGCACCGTCACGGCCAGCGCCCCACTGAGCTGCACAATCCACGGATAATGCAGGAGACGAATCATGATAGGAGGCTGAAGGGGAAATGAGCGGCAGCAGGGGAAGGGGTTGCCAAGCGGAGCGCGGAGGCCGCAGGCCGGAGGCGTCAGTGGCAGCTGCCCGCGTGAGCGGGGCGAGACGCGTAGCGGCTCGATGCGCAGCACAGCAGAACGGCCCCGGAGGGGTGACGTCCGGGGGTTCGCTTTTAAAGATTTTCGACCACATCAGTAAATCGTAGTGACACCATGAAGCAAAAGTATCGTGCAGACCAGAATCAACAACAGTAACAGCAGACCTTTTTTTCGACGTAATAAAACCGGCCCCAAAGCGCCCGCAAGAAGCACACTCAACACGATTTCCGTTATACTAATCGTATTCATAATCTCTCACGTTTCCCTTTTTAGAACTCTGCCACACACGGATAAAACCTTATAACAAGCAACAAAACCCGTTATTCAGACACGGTAATGCCTAGTTTTTTTGCCAGAATTTCAGATGACAAAGAAACCCTTATCGACTTCCCGGTTACAAGGTGAATGATTGTGGCTTCATGCCCTTCAACAGAGTGGGATATTAACTCACGCTGAATGATATGCGTCTCTCCATCATTTCCCGTCACGGCTATTAGGCTCTCTGTAGAACAGGGGTTGATACTACTAATGTTGGTGTTGTTTTCGGTTTTGTTCAGCATCGCTGATCCTCAAATATCGGTTTGTGTTACGTCTGCCGCTTTGCGCTGGATAAGCGACTTAAAGAAATCCGACGCCTTCAGAATATCGCTATCCTGGAAGTCGGGAAATGTCGCTTCTGTCAGCTCCTGCGCCGTACCTGCCCGTATAACGGTTTCATCGCGGATCATCGTTCGCTTAACGCCATCAGCCTGTTTTTTGCTGAAGGAGTGCCGGAAAATAATCGCGTATTGGCCGCCGCTATCCTGATGAACAGAAGTATCCCAGCGATGATTACCCTGTTTACGATAGTGGTGATAGATTTGCTGGCCGTAGCGCTCCTGATCGGAATTACGGTAATCGAACATTAACAGTTCCAAAAGCATTAACCGATCTGGCAATTGCCAGGCGGTAGGGTGTTGAAGTGTCGCTAACATAGTTTCCCCTGAGCGTGACAGTCACGATAAGGCGGGCTTTGCCCGCCTGGTTATCAGTTAATCAATGGCACGATAAATACGATTCTGGCTTTCGTTCTCCAGCGTATTAACGTACTCCCGCAACAGGTGATACCGGTTAGCCATCGTTTCGTTCAGTTCGGCTTTGCCTTCTTCATATGCCAGCCCGCAAAAGTAACTGTAGGCATACAGACAAACAATAATCCCTACTTCGCGCGCGCTGCATTCACCTTCAAAATAGTTAGGTAACGAGAGCCAAAGAGGTTGGGGCGCTTCCATAAAAAACGCGCCATTGCTGGCCTGAAGGTATTCCCAATACCCTCCCTGGTAGTCTTTAGCGTAACGATTCAGAAAGGACTGAATGAAGTGATCTGCGCTGAAGAAAGCGCCACGAAATGCCGCAGGCATGAAGTTCATGCGGGCGTTTTCAGAAATGTAGCGGGCGGTGATTTCGATAGTTTCCATGATACTTCCTCTTAAAGCCGATACCGGCGATGGTTAAGCGGCAGGCACATCACCTGCCACTTTTTAATTATCGTACAATGGGGCGTTAAAGTCAATATAAGTACGGATTATATTTACCTAATTTTATGCCCGTCAGAGCATGGAAGGCGACCTCGCCGGACTCCACCGGACACCGGGGGCAAATCGCCGGAAACTGCGGGACTGACCGGAGCGACAGGCCACCCCCCCTCCCTGCTAGCCCGCCGCCACGCGGCCGGTTACAGGGGACACTGAGAAAACAGAAAGCCAACAAACACTATATATAGCGTTCGTTGGCAGCTGAAGCAGCACTACATATAGTAGAGTACCTGTAAAACTTGCCAACCTGACCATAACAGCGATACTGTATAAGTAAACAGTGATTTGGTAGATCGCTATGAAGGTCGATATTTTTGAAAGCTCCGGCGCCAGCCGGGTACACAGCATCCCTTTTTATCTGCAAAGAATTTCTGCGGGGTTCCCCAGCCCGGCCCAGGGCTATGAAAAGCAGGAGTTAAACCTGCATGAGTATTGTGTTCGTCACCCTTCAGCAACTTACTTCCTACGGGTTTCTGGCTCGTCAATGGAAGATGGCCGCATCCATGATGGTGACGTACTGGTTGTGGATCGCTCGCTGACGGCCAGCCACGGCTCAATCGTAGTCGCCTGCATCCATAATGAATTTACCGTGAAGCGGCTACTGCTGAGGCCCAGACCCTGCCTGATGCCGATGAACAAAGATTTTCCTGTGTACTACATTGACCCGGATAATGAGAGCGTTGAAATCTGGGGAGTGGTTACGCATTCCCTTATCGAGCATCCGGTATGTTTGCGCTGATTGATGTCAATGGCATGTACGCCAGCTGTGAGCAGGCATTTAGGCCAGATCTGGCAAACCGAGCAGTGGCCGTTTTATCCAACAATGACGGCAACATTGTGGCCCGTAATTACCTGGCGAAGAAAGCGGGCCTGAAAATGGGCGATCCGTACTTCAAAGTCAGACCCATAATCGAGCGTCATAACATCGCTATTTTTAGCTCTAATTACACTCTCTATGCCTCCATGTCGGCCCGGTTCGCGGCCGTAGTTGAGTCCCTTGCAAGCCACGTCGAACAGTATTCAATCGACGAGCTTTTTGTTGACTGCAAAGGGATAACGGCCGCCATGAGCCTTGACGCTTTCGGGCGCCAACTGCGCGAGGAAGTCAGGCGACACACAACGCTGGTATGCGGGGTCGGTATTGCCCGTACTAAGACGCTGGCGAAGCTGTGTAACCACGCTGCAAAAACATGGCCCGCTACTGGCGGGGTGGTTGCTCTGGACGATGGCGCCAGACTGAAGAAATTAATGAGCATCCTGCCGGTTGCGGAAGTCTGGGGCGTCGGCCATCGTACAGAGAAAGCACTCGCCACAATGGGGATCAAAACGGTGCTGGATTTAGCCAGGGCAGATACGCGCCTAATCCGTAAAACATTCGGCGTTGTGCTTGAAAGAACGGTACGGGAGTTGCGCGGCGAGGCTTGCTTCAGCCTGGGAGAAAACCCTCCTGCGAAGCAGCAGATTGTTGTGTCGCGCTCATTCGGCCAACGCGTAGAAACCCTGACGGACATGCAGCAGGCTGTCACCGGATTTGCAGCGCGCGCAGCTGAAAAACTGCGTAATGAGAGGCAATACTGCCGCGTCATAAGCGTCTTTATCCGTACCAGTCCTTATTCAGTGCGTGATACACAGTATGCCAATCAGGCAACCGAAAAACTGACGGTGGCAACCCAGGACAGCCGCACGATAATTCAGGCAGCACAAGCCGCGCTGGCGCGGATCTGGCGGGAAGATATTGCGTATGCAAAAGCAGGGGTCATGCTGGCAGATTTTAGCGGGAAGGAGGCCCAGCTTGATTTATTCGACTCTGCTACGCCTTCAGCTGGCAGCGAGGCTTTAATGGCTGTTCTTGATGGTATAAACCGGCGTGGAAAGAGCCAGCTTTTTTTTGCAGGCCAGGGCATCGATAACTCCTTTGCCATGCGTCGTCAGATGTTGTCACCTGATTACACGACAGACTGGCGCTCAATACCAATAGCCACCATCAAATAATTACCGGCGCCGTACACGGGCCGGTTAACCCCTCAACCGGCCGAAACAAGTTTCGGCACGGTTTCGCGGTTTTCGGTAAAAGCCGTTTCCTCTGTATAAAAGATCAGCTAAATTATGTGTATTGCACAATACATATATGTGAGGTTAGCAGTGAATTTGCCTACGCCCGAAACCTACGATGAACTTCAGAGAGCCTACGATTTTTTCAATGAGAAGCTATTCAGCAACGAGCTGCCGCCATGCCTGATAACGTTGCAGCGTGAGAAGCGAACGTATGGCTATTGTTCCTTTAAGCGTTTCGTCGGCCGTGAGAGTGGGTACACGGTAGACGAGATCGCTATGAATCCGGTGTATTTCTCGATCAGAACCATAAAGGCCACGCTTTCAACACTGGTGCATGAGATGGTTCATCAGTGGCAATTCCATTTTGGCGAGCCTGGCCGCCGTGGCTATCACAACAAACAGTGGGCGGCCCGGATGGAACGGGTAGGACTAATGCCTTCTGATACCGGCGAACCGGGAGGCAGGAAAGTGGGCCAGAGCATGACCCATTATATTATTGCCGGTGGCCTTTTCGATATGGCCTGTGATGAACTGCTGACAGGCCATTTCCGGCTTTCCTGGATGGACAGGTTTCCGCCTTACCAGCCTAAGCCTGGCGCTGTGCTAAGCCCTACAGGAAAAGGCTATATTGACGACGAGGAAGATGATAGCGAACACGAACAGGAGGTGGAGGAAGGGCGCGACCCGGTTGAACTCGACGACGAGATCATAGAGGCCATGCGATTTGTAACCCCGCCGCCTGAAGCGCCGGTGAACAAAACAAACCGGGAAAAGTACAGCTGCCCGGTGTGTCATATCAATCTCTGGGGTAAACCGGGGATAGTGGTTTACTGTGGTGGCGAGCACTGTAATAAAGCCGCGTTAGTAGTCTTAAAATAAAGTCCTTTCGGACTTTATTTTTTTTCCATTTCCGAGGTCGTGATGTTATTAATGCTGTACTTCGCGGCTTCTTTTAAAACAGTTTCAGCAAGGCTTGCTGGTATCCAGACCTGAACTAATTTTAATGGTTCGCCGTTCTCGGCTTTAAGAGTGGTGTTCTGGTACAAATCCCAGATTCGCTTAACGGTGCTGGAAATGTTTTGCTTGGAACGGCCTACTCGCGTGGCTACGTCTGATGATTTCTCACCTTTGACAAGCACGGAATAGCCAATATCTGTTGTGATGTGTGCAAAGGAAGCCATTTGCGGCAGCAGCTGTTTCCATTCTGTTTCTGAAATTCTGTTTTTCTGAGCCATCTGTGGCGCCTCCGTAGTTTTGGTTACAGAAAGGATATACTCAGAATAAACAGGGGTCAATACAAGTACGATTTTTATAAACTTTATTTTATTTGAGGGTGAGGCCCGGTGCGGCAGCAGCGCGGGCCTCGATGGTGCCGCGAAGGTGCTGGCGCCATGCTCGGATTAAAACATGAACCCCTCAGAACTGCGAAACTTGTTTTCGCGGTTCTGAGGGGTTGACCGAGCCGCGAAGCGGCGCTGGTAAGCGATGATATGCACATATCCACAGGCATATTTTTAAAAGGTATTTTATAGATTTTTTATCTTTTTAAAGTCTTTTAGAGCTATATAACTCATTGATTTAAAATCATAAATAAGTGTTATCTCTGGGAATCCGCCCACCTTGTTATGGGATTTTCCCCACCTATCTATGGGAAACAGCCCACCTTACTATGGGAATTAGCCCACCTTGTTATGGGAATTGGCCCACCTTATGCGAAACTGTAAAAAATGTATTTACTTGTTTGAACTTTGTGGTAGTGTGGAGAGTAATTTTTAACCCACAAAGGCAAGGCGCATGGATAAGTTGCTGAACAAAAAGATAAAAGTTAAGCAGTCTAACGAGCTTACCGAAGCTGCTTACTACCTCTCGCTAAAAGCAAAGCGCGTTCTCTGGTTATGCCTTATGCAGACGTATTTCACAGCTTCAGTAAGCGAAGATGATGATGAGATGGCTGTACTCGGTGACTCTACTTTCAAAGTAAAGGTGGCTGACTATCAGCAAATTTTTCAGGTAAGCCGTAACCAGGCTATCAAGGATGTTAAAGAAGGCGTGTTTGAGTTAAGCCGTTCTGCGGTAATCTTTTACCCGAAAGAAGGGCGTTTTGACTGCGTCGCGCGCCCCTGGCTAACAGAGGCTGGCAGCCGATCAGCTCGTGGTATCTGGGAAATCGAATTTAACCATAAACTCCTGCCGTACATTTACGGCCTGACGAACCAGTTCACCACCTACTCGCTCCGCGATTGTGGCAGTCTTCGAAATCCCCGGACGATCCGCCTTTATGAAAGTCTTGCTCAATTCAAATCTTCAGGCTTATGGGTTACTACTCATGCTTGGTTAAATGACCGTTTCCTTTTGCCGGAATCCCAACAGAAGAATCTGGCAGAATTGAAACGATCTTTTCTTGATCCTGCATTAAAGCAGATAAACGAGAAAACCCCCTTGTTTGCTAAGTACCGTATTGATGATTCAGGGAAGTTTTTGTTCTCAATACTCGATAAGCAAAATCCCGTCTGACATAAACCAGCACCTTTGAGCCTGTCATTTGACAGGTTTTTTTAATTTCCGTCAGGAAGGTGGGTGCATTCCCACACGGCAGCGGCGCCCGGCAAGGTGGGCCGATTCCCACGTGGCAGCGGCGCCTGGCAAGGTGGGCCGATTCCCACGCGGCAGCGGCGCCCGGCAAGATGGGCGGATTTCCACACGGCAGCGGCGCCCGGCAAGGTGGGCCGATTCCCACGTGGCAGCGGCGCCTGGCAAGGTGGGCGGATTTCCACACGGCAGCGGCGCCCGGCAAGGTGGGCCGATTCCCACGTGGCAGCGGCGCCTGGCAAGGTGGGCCGATTCCCACGCGGCAGCGGCGCCCGGCAAGATGGGCGGATTTCCACATGGCAGCGGCGCCCGGCAAGGTGGGCCGATTCCCACGTGGCAGCGGCGCCTGGCAAGGTGGGCCGATTCCCACGCGGCAGCGGCGCCCGGCAAGATGGGCGGATTTCCACACGGCAGCGGCGCCCGGCAAGGTGGGCCGATTCCCACGTGGCAGCGGCGCCTGGCAAGGTGGGCCGATTCCCACGCGGCAGCGGCGCCCGGCAAGATGGGCGGATTTCCACACGGCAGCGGCGCCCGGCAAGATGGGCGGATTTCCACACGGCAGCGGCGCCTGGCAAGGTGGGCCGATTCCCACGCGGCAGCGGCGCCCGGCAAGATAGGCGGATTTCCACACGGCAGCGGCGCCCGGCAAGGTGGGCCGATTCCCACGCGGCAGCAGCGCCCGGCAAGATGGGCCGATTCCCACGTGGCAGCGGCGCCTGGCAAGGTGGGCCGATTTCCACACGGCAGCGGCGCCCGGCAAGGTGGGCCGATTCCCACGCGGCAGCAGCGCCCGGCAAGATGGGCCGATTCCCACGTGGCAGCGGCGCCTGGCAAGGTGGGCCGATTCCCACGCGGCAGCGGCGCCCGGCAAGATGGGCGGATTTCCACGCGGCAGCGGCGCCCGGCAAGATGGGCGGATTTCCACACGGCAGCGGCGCCCGGCAAGATGGGCGGATTTCCACACGGCAGCAGCGCCTGGCAAGGTGGGCCGATTCCCACGCGGCAGCGGCGCCCGGTGGGTATTTGCATTCACTTGACTCCCCATTTGCATTTTACTTGACTGCCTGTTTGCACTTCTCTTGGTCATCTCCAACAGAAAATAGAGACAGTTTCCTTCCGAGTTGACCGGCAGCTATGAGCGAAGAGCGGACATTGCTAACAGCATCCTATGTGAATCATTACGATCAAATCAATGACTAGATAAGCACAAACCTGAAAAGAGGCCTACTGACGAAGTAGGCCTGAGTTCCTTATATATTTCACAAAATTCAGAGAGTTTCTAAGATGGATAAAAGTGTTGGAAGTTGACTCTCTCTCACACGGAATCTACCCGTCCTAGATAATTCCGTTTCAATTCCGTTAACGAAGAAATGTACGGAATCAAAAACGGCCGAGCTATTCATATATTTATTCTGATAAATTTCTTGGAGATTCTTTGAGCTTACTATTTTTGTCTTTGCTAAAGTAAAAGGATCAACAGAGATATTAGATAGAGACATGGATTTTATCTTGAGGTCAAAGCCCTCAGAAAGACCATTTACAACTTTCCTCAGATCAAATTCTACTGGTCTCAATCCACTATCTTCACCAAATAGTTTTTGCACCATAGTATAAGGCATTTTCATACTTAATGGAGGGTTAGTGGCATATAGTATAATTTTTTTCCCTTGTCTGACGCCAAAGTCCACATTTAAGTAAGTTGCTATTTCAACCTCTGAATGCTCGCCATTAGCATATTCTAAGCTTTGCTTACTAATGCTTCTCATGGTAAATCTTAGTTCAAGCACTTCAGAGTTATTAATGATTTGAAAACCATATCCTTTATCTTCATCATAGAGGTTGTCATTTACTTTGTGTAATAACTCACTTTTAGTTATATCTTTTTCTGCTTTATAAATTTTTACCTTTATCATCATCCAGCCTCCTGATTCAAAGTCTCGCAAGACATAGCTTTCGTTACTGGGTATCGCTTGGTATGCTCTTCGATAATAAAGTCATTAATCAAAAATATTTTTTCTTCTAATTGTTTCATGACTTGATCAAAGTCTGCGTCACTGAGTTTTT
Source organism: Klebsiella sp. WP4-W18-ESBL-05 (assembly GCF_014169075.1). Lineage (NCBI taxonomy): Bacteria > Pseudomonadati > Pseudomonadota > Gammaproteobacteria > Enterobacterales > Enterobacteriaceae > Klebsiella > Klebsiella sp. WP4-W18-ESBL-05. The sequence continues at coordinate 66,892 of NZ_AP022059.1, forward strand.
CTCTCTCTGCGGATGCAGAGTTGCTTTCTTTGTATAACGCTCTGAATTTTATATTTTTTCCAAGATATTTATCATCAAAACTAAGTTCAAAAGTTATAGTATGGTTCTTAACAACTGAGGAAAATGACTTCCATCGAATTAAGCTTCTATAAAACCCATCACTGCACAGCTCCTTAATTTGAGGAGCGTTCACTAATGATAGGCCATCATACGCGGCATTATTAATGTTAAAAGTTAGGTTTTCATCATCGTCAGATGCCATTTCCTGATTATTAATGTCATCATCATTTTCGTTATCTGTAGAAGGTGAAATCTTGTTTAATAATTCTTGTGTTTCTTCGTTAGCATTTCCTTCAAGATTATCTCCATTAATATCCAGAGATGTTTTTATTCTGCTTACTCTAACCTTTTCAAGACCAGCATATTCAAGTCCTGTTTTTTTATAATTTCCATCAAAATCATAAAGATGAACAGCGAAAATGTTCCTAAGATCAGTATCAACGATGCTTGATAAATCTATTTCGTTGACAATTATGTTGTTACAAACCGTTGATGAATATGTATCAATTATTTGCTTGAGAATTTCTGAAATGCGTGGTGTATAGTTATATCTCACTGAAACATATCCTTTTTTTACTATGAAAATTATACTCCCACTGTACAATTTTTTCTGCTGAAATTTACCCCTTCTAAAATCAAATTCAGTGTAATCAATAGATATATGGTAGGTTTGCAACCCTGAGTAATGATCAATTTTCTCATGCCCTAGCAACTTGGGTCTATTTTCTTTCACTTTGTTTACAACGTCATAGAGTTTCTCTATATCAAATTCTTCATATATACGTTTTACTGAGAAGACGTCTTGGCTGGGTTTGGTTGCCAGTTTATCTTGTACTTCTCTGATGTGATTATATGAAAATGGCAGGTCTGATATTTTTTCTATCAATACCTCTTTTGATAAGTCAGATGGGAAAATTATCCCTCGATTGAAGGCGATCTTCCTTAATGTAACATCTGTGATTTTTGCACTGTTAGAGTGGAGGGCAGTATAAATGTCACTTTCGTTTGAAAACAACGTGGCTTGATATTTATTCATGTCATACTCCTTATGAAAAGTGACATTTTCTATTCACCTGCTTGCTGGCAACTTGGTACTCAAATATAGATAGCTTTTGATTAACAAAAGGAATGGATACTATTTTTTCCCTTAACGTTTCGATATGAGATTGAGTGAAAGAATATATGCCTATGTAATCATTAATGGCGGATTGCAAATGAACGCTTGAGTGTGATGAGAACGGAGTTATAACAAATATTTTGTCAAATTGATTGAGTAATTGATAGTTAAATATATACTCTAAAAGAAATATAAAGTGATTACTGGAATCAACCTTTTCTTTCCAGAAAATATTCAATATTTTATTTCTTATTCTATCGCCATCATCATTTCTAATATATTCGTGTTCATATGAGTAAAAAATCATGCCAGATGTTATCATTTCAATTGTGGCTGGAAGGATTTTCCCTTTCGTTGCTATTTTATTATGCTTGTCAGGGTAAAAATATGTGCAGTTCTCTATCTCAGGAATTTTTTGCCATAACATATTTGTTTCTTGTGTTACTTTGTCAGTAATCCCCCTTCTAGTCTCAATGTGTTCTGTAACATCTAGTAAAAATCTGATCATAGTTGGGTCAAAAACTGCAATCAAAGAGTTCTCTGGAAAATCATAACTTGCTGTGGCGGCTCCATTTAATTTCTCAATTAAATCAGAGTCATATTTATTGTCATGATTATATATAAAAAGTAGGCCGTTAACTTGATATTTCTCATTTGTACTGTCAACAAATAGACGCCGCCACTCAGGACTTCTTGGCGCGCAAGCTACCTGTTGTGATAAACTTCGTAGAGAGCTCAATATTGATTTTGTACCGTCAAGCGTGCTGGCACAATAAGATTTTAAATCTGTTTGTATATACTGAGTTATATCTGAATAAGGATCTCTATATTTGAAGACTACATCCGTAGGGTGAGTTTTTTTTGGATTTTCAGATAAAAGTTGTTTAGCGTTTAGATGAGATCTCAAACAACAGTCCCAACTTATATCCGTTGTTTTTTGGGTTTTCCAGCCTAATTCATCAAAAATTCTACTGGAAATGATACCTGCAATCTCATCAATATTCTTAGTTTCGCCGCCCACGCTTCCTCCATAGTTCGTTGTTTTATATAGTGAAGATCTGATTCATGGTTTTCCAAGCTCATGCGAAAACGATCAATAAAATAGGAATAATCTCAATCAATTTAATCTTTTTTATTTGAATCATCAAGAGCCCCATTACTGATAGGCATCAGTAAGTGGCATCGCTGCTCAAGCTTCAGTAAAAATCCGGTTAGCAACTTCCGCTGTTGGCACACAGCAGCCGTTAAGATGTAAGGCCTTACGCCAACTAAATCTAATGGGACAGATTTAGTTGGTGATGGTCAAGTAATCTGCAAACGGTCACCAAGTAAAATGCAAATGGGTAGTCAAGTCCGATGCAATTACGCAGCCCGGCAAGGTGGGCCGATTCCCATATCGACATGTATGTAGCTTGTGTTATCCGTGGATTGTGCAGCTCAGCGGGTCGCTGGTCGTATGGCGTAGTGTCCCCCGTAACCGGCCGCGTGCGGCCGCTAACGCGCAGTACGGCGCCGCGACCCGAAGGCGGGCCGCCGTTCCCGCGCGCAGGCG
>NZ_AP022060.1:0-4938 GCF_014169075.1 Klebsiella sp. WP4-W18-ESBL-05
AGCGGGCTTTTTCCCGCCCTGTCGCAGTAATATATAACGCTACATAAGGAGTAGCCGATAACCATGGCAGTACTTACATTATCCGGGCAATCTGATTCATATGTTTTCACTTAAAAATATGTTCTCCCTGAACCTCCAGCGATCAGCCATTTCGTATGACGCAATTTGTCAGAATAAGCCTGTCATTGAGTTCAGTCCGGAGGGGGTGATAAATAAAGCCAGCCCGCTTTTTCTCTCCACTATGGGGTACAGGGCTGATGAAATAATCGGTCACCACCATCGTATATTCTGCCCGCCCTCGCTGGTAAGTTCACCGGAATACAGCCAGTTCTGGCAGCGCCTTGCCAGGGGAGAAAGCTTTAGTGGCAAGTACCTGCGGCTGGCAAAGGGAAATCGTTCCGTATGGCTTGAAGCCAGTTATATCCCCGTTTCTGACAGGCGCGGCCGTGTTATCAGAGTCATTAAAATTGCTGCCGATATTTCTGAGCGCGTGCATTCTGCTCTTGAGCAGGAAGCAGTCGTAAATGCCATAAACCGTTCTATGGCCATCATCACCTTCAATCCTGAAGGGATCGTGCTTGAAGCAAATGAAAATTTCGTCAATGCCACTGGCTATAAGCGGGATGAAATCATAGGTAAGCATCATCGTCTGTTCTGTGCCGAGACGCTTTACAAAAGTGATGAATACCGACATTTCTGGGAGAGTCTGAATCAAGGTGAGTTTTTTTCTGGTCTGTTTCCACGCCTTAACCGTCAGGGAGACCCTCTGTGGTTCCGTGCAACTTATAACCCTGTCTTTAACAGTGATGGGCAGCTTTATAAAATTGTGAAATTCGCTACAGATGTTACGGCTGATGTCCTGCGAAACCAGAGAGAGCAAGAGGCTGCTGTGCATGCATGGGATATGGCCGTGCAGACCCGAGAAAGTGCGCAGAACGGTGCCAATGTTATTGAAAATAGCATCCTTATGATTGACAGAATTGCGCAGGGGATGGGGGCTGTCTCCACCGATATCTCACGGCTCAACAATCAGTCTGAAAGTATTGACGATATGGTGGAAACCATCCGGAAGTTTGCCATGCAGACAAGACTTATTGCACTGAATGCCGCGATTGAAGCAGCAAGGGCTGGCGCATCCGGAAGAAGTTTTGCGGTTGTTGCCGCAGAAGTGCGTAATCTTGCGGCGAGCGTCAGTAGCGCGACTGAAGAAATTGAGCAAGTCGTGGCCAGCAATAGTCAACTGGCCAAGGATGTTCTCTGTGGCATTGAAAACAGCCTGATGAACACTCGGGAAGGGGTTACACTCATGCGCGAAGCGGGTGAAGTTATGACCAGCATTCAGAGGAATGCTGCAGGGGTTGAGACTGCGGTTAAGGATGTCGCCATTTCAGTTAAAGCCGGATAGGCCATGGTGCATATCCCCATATCTGTCGAACATCACAGATGATCTTCTTGAGATCCTTTCCGTTGCGTCGTAATCTCTTGCTCTGAAAACGAAAAAACCACCCGGCAAGGTGGCTTTTTCGAAGGTTCGCAAGAGTTGACGCTCTTTTGAACCGCGGTAACTGGCTTGGAGGAGCACAGTCACCAAAACTGTCCTTTCAGTGTAGCCTTATCGCACCCGAAACTTCAAGACTCTCCTCCTCTAAACCTGTTACCAGTGGCTGCTGCCAGTGGCGCTTTGTCGTGTTTTTCCGGATTGGACTCAAGTTGATAGTTACCGGATAAGGCGCAGCGGTCGGACTGAACGGGGGGTTCGTGCATACAGTCCAGCTTGGAGCGAACTGCCTTCCCGGAACTGAGTGTCAGGCGTGGAATGAGACAAACGCGGCCATAACAGCGGAATGACACCGGTAAACCGAAAGGCAGGAACAGGAGAGCGCACGAGGGAGCCACCAGGGGGAAACGCCTGGTATCTTTATAGTCCTGTCGGGTTTCGCCACCACTGATTTGAGCGTCAGATTTCGTGATGCTTGTCAGGGGGGCGGAGCCTATGGAAAAACGGCTTCGCCGCGGCCTTATCGCTTCCCTGTTAAGCTTCTTTCTGGCATCTCCCAGGAAATTTCCGCCCCGCCTGTAAGCCGGTACCGCTCGCCGCAGCCGAACGACCGAGCGCAGCGAGTCAGTGAGCGAGGAAGCGGAATATATCCTGTATCGCATATTCTGCTGACGCTCCGCTGCTGCATTTTTCTCCTGCCACATGAAGCACTTCACTGATATTCGCATCCGTGCCAACATAGTAAGCTAGTATACACTCCGCTAGCGCTACGTGACTGGTTCAGGGCTGCGCCCCGAAACCCGCTAACAGCCACTGACGCGCCTGCGGCTTGTCCAACCCCGCGCCGACCGGGAAAGGTTTTCCCGCCCGTCCCGGGGTTATCAGGAGACTGTTTTGTCAGAGAAACGGAACAAGATGCTCACCATGTGGGTGACGGAGGATGAGCACAGGCGGCTACTTGAGCGCTGCGACGGCAGGCAGCTGGCGGCGTGGATGCGGCAGACCTGCCTGGACGAAAAGCCGGCTCGTACCGCAAAACTTCCTTCGATCTCGCCGGCGCTGCTGCGCCAGCTTGCCGGTATGGGCAACAACCTGAACCAGATAGCCCGCCGTGTTAACGCCGGCGTCGGTACCGGTCATGACCGGGTGCAGATTGTGGCGGCGCTGATGGCCATCGATGCCGGGCTTGAGCGGCTGCGGCACGCCGTTCTTGAGAAAGGAACGGACGATGATCGTTAAATTTCATCCACGCGGTCGCGGCGGTGGCGCCGGGCCGGTGGACTATCTGCTGGGTAAAGACCGGCAGCGTGAAGGCGCCAGCGTCCTGCAGGGGAAGCCGGAAGAAGTCCGGGAGCTGATCGACGCGTCGCCTTACGTGAAGAAATACACCTCCGGCGTCCTGTCGTTTGCGGAGGCCGATCTGCCTCCCGGCCAGCGGGAAAAACTGATGGCCAGCTTCGAGCGGGTTCTGATGCCCGGACTTGATAAAGATCAGTACAGCATTCTGTGGGTGGAGCACGAGGACAAGGGGCGTCTGGAGCTGAACTTTCTGATCCCCAATACCGAGCTGCTGACCGGCAGGCGGCTCCAGCCGTACTACGACCGCGCCGACCGGCCGCGTATCGATGCCTGGCAGACCATCGTGAACGGCAGACTGGGGCTGCACGATCCGAACGCGCCGGAAAACCGCCGGGCGCTGGTCACGCCGGCCGGACTGCCGAAAACGAAGCAGGAAGCCGCAGAAGCCATCACCCGTGGACTGCTGAGCTTAGCCTCGTCCGGGGAGCTGAAAAGCCGTCAGGACGTCACTGAGGCTCTTGAAGGTGCAGGTTTTGAGGTGGTGCGTACAACGAAAAGCAGTATCAGCATTGCCGACCCTGACGGGGGGCGAAACATCCGACTGAAGGGAGCCATCTATGAGCAGTCTTTTAACGCTGGCGAAGGACTTAGAGCAGCAATCGAAAGCGCAGCAGAAGAGTACCGGCGAGATGCTGAAAGCCGCATTCAGCGAGCACGAGCAGTCTGTCAGAGCGGAACTGAACGCAAGCGCGAGGAGAATCAGCGACGCCATCAGCGCCCACGAGCAGAGTATGAGCGAGGCGATGGAGAAAAACCGGCGGAGCGTGTTGCTGACGGCCGGGAGGACATGGCTCACCATCCTGATGGTGTCAGCGCTGCTGATCGCCACGAGCGGGAGCATTCTGTGGTGGCAGGGACGGCAGATAACCGACAATTACACACATCTTCGTCAGCAGGAAGATACCCTGGCGAAAATGACCGCCCGGACGTGGGGAGTACGCTATCAGGAGAGCAACGACGGCCGGAGGTTCCTTATCCTGCCGCCGGGGATGCAAGCCGAAGCCATCCCCTACGACGGGACGACCTGGATCCGCCTGAAACAGGAGTAGCGGAAAATGACAGAGCTGGAAAAGCAGTTGCTGAGCGCATTAGAGCAGCTACAGCAGGACTACTCGCAAAGGCTGGACGAATGGGAGAGCGCCTTCGCGGAATGGCGGAGCATGTGTGGACTTATGCAACGGGAGAACGCGGTGCTGAACGAGCGCGTGTCGGACTTGAGCACGCAGGTGCTGAGTTTAAGCGAGCAGCTGCGCCGCTTGTCCGGGAACTGAATGCCATCGAGGAGAAGGCTGCACTGGAGTATCAGCGTCAGAACGAGCTGGAGCTGACGCTCCGACAGAAGCAGAAGAGTTTCGATGGTCCGAAGATGAGGTGACAGCCCGCACGAAGAAGGGCTCATCGCGTTCCTGCTAAATAGGCTGACTACCGGAATGGTAGTGACTTATCCCGGAGGAAGTGATGAAAATTCTCAACGTTATTGAAGCCCTGCTGAACTGTTTTTACCTGGTGATGGAGCTGTGTGAGTTGCCGGAGAGGCATTTGCCGGTTTTTAAGGCGTTCGCGCTGATTTTAGTGTGACTTTACGCTGCATGCATCTGGCTGCATGACTATGCATCAGTGTAATATCCAGCGGCTGCGTTTTTGGTGTTTTTTCGTCATGTCTGTCGCCACTTTCTCGCGTCTGGCACCGGAAACGCAGCCAACCCCGTTTCTGCGGTGCGGGCAAGGGGTGTTATGTTAAAAGCCGAGGTCTGGCGGATACGGAAAAAATTATGCCGGCCGGGCTTATGCCCGCGGCAATCCGGCCGATACTTAAATTATCCTTCACAAAGGATGTGCTGCGATCCAGGCAGTTGAGTGTTTTCCGGCTCCCGGATGTGAGCCATTTTTTTGCCTTCTGATGCCTGTTAATGCATGCGGAGCTGCGCTGGTTCTTCCAAGATTGATAGACGCCAGCTTCTCTGCTGGAGCCGGCGGATTTGCCGTAAATATGAACATTTTCTTATTGTTCAGCCCGCTAAAGATGGCGGGTTTTTTACGCGTGAAATCCGGAGCCGGACATCATGCCGGCATGGCTGAAG
>NZ_AP022061.1:0-4426 GCF_014169075.1 Klebsiella sp. WP4-W18-ESBL-05
GACGCGCCTGCGGCTTGTCCAACCCCGCGCCGACCGGGAAAGAGGTTCCCGCCCGTCCCGGCGTTATCAGGAGACCGGTTTGTCAGAGAAACGCAGCAAAATGCTCACGATGTGGGTGACCGAAGATGAGCACCGCCGTCTGCTGGAACGCTGCGACGGTAAACAGCTCGCGGCCTGGATGCGGCAGACCTGCCTGGACGAAAAGCCTGCGCGCACCGGAAAGCTCCCCTCACTCTCGCCGGCGCTGCTGCGCCAGCTTGCCGGCATGGGCAATAACCTGAACCAGATAGCCCGCCGTGTTAACGCCGGCGGCGGCACCGGCCATGACAGGGTACAGATTGTGGCGGCGCTGATGGCCATCGATGCCGGGCTTGAGCGGCTGCGGCACGCCGTTCTTGAGAAAGGAACGGACGATGATCGTTAAATTTCATCCACGCGGTCGCGGCGGTGGCGCCGGGCCGGTGGACTATCTTCTGGGTAAAGACCGGCAGCGTGAAGGTGCCAGCGTCCTGCAGGGGAAGCCGGAAGAAGTCCGGGAGCTGATTGACGCGTCGCCTTACGTGAAGAAATACACCTCCGGCGTCCTGTCGTTTGCGGAGGCCGATCTGCCTCCCGGCCAGCGGGAAAAACTGATGGCCAGCTTCGAGCGGGTTCTGATGCCCGGACTTGATAAAGATCAGTACAGCATTCTGTGGGTGGAGCACGAGGACAAGGGGCGTCTGGAGCTGAACTTTCTGATCCCCAATACCGAGCTGCTGACCGGCAGGCGGCTCCAGCCGTACTACGACCGCGCCGACCGGCCGCGTATCGATGCCTGGCAGACCATCGTGAACGGCAGACTGGGGCTGCACGACCCGAACGCACCGGAAAACCGCCGGGCGCTGGTCACGCCGTCCGGACTGCCGAAAACGAAGCAGGAGGCCGCAGAAGCCATCACGCGCGGACTGCTGACCCTTGCTTCGTCCGGGGAGCTGAAAACCCGTCAGGACGTCACTGAGGCGCTGGAACGGTCAGGTTTTGAGGTGGTGCGCACCACGAAAAGCAGTATCAGCATTGCCGACCCGGACGGGGGGCGAAACATCCGACTGAAGGGAGCCATCTATGAGCAGTCTTTTAACGCTGGCGAAGGACTTAGAGCAGCAATCGAAAGCGCAGAAGCAGAGTACCGGCGAGATGCTGAAAGCCGCATTCAGCGAGCACGAGCAGTCTGTCAGAGCGGAACTGAGCGCAAGCGCGAGGAGAATCAGCGACGCCATCCTCGCACACGAGCAGAGTATGAGCGAGGCGATGGAGAAAAACCGGCGGAGCGTACTGCGGACTGCCGGGCGGACATGGCTCACCATCCTGATGGTGTCAGCGCTGCTGATCGGCACGAGCGGGAGCATACTGTGGTGGCAGGGGCAGCAGATAACCGACAATTACACGCATCTTCGTCAGCAGGAAGATACCCTGGCGAAAATGACCGCCCGGACGTGGGGAGTGCGCTATCAGGAGAGCAGCGACGGCCGGAGGTTTCTTATCCTGCCGCCGGGGATGCAAACCGAAGCCATCCCCTACGACGGGACGACATGGATCCGCCTGAAACAGGAGTAGCGGAAAATGACAGAGCTGGAAAAGCAGTTGCTGAGCGCATTAGAGCAGCTACAGCAGGACTACTCGCAAAGGCTGGACGAATGGGAGAGCGCCTTCGCGGAATGGCGGAGCATGTGTGGGCTTATGCAACGGGAGAACGCGGTGCTGAACGAGCGCGTGTCGTACTTGAGCACGCAGGTGCTGAGTTTAAGCGAGCAGCTGCGCCGCTTGTCCGGGAACTGAATGCCACCGAGTTCCGGCAGAGGGAGAATGAGTATCAGAAAACACTGGAGCTGGAGCGCCAGCCGCAGAAAACCTACCGCGGGCCGACACTTTAAACCATCCAGGCAGCTGACAACCCGCACGAAGAGGGGCTCTTACTTCTCCCGCTAAATAGGTTCGTGATCAAAAAGGTCACGACTTATTCAGGAGCGGGAAATGAAGCTGTTAAATCTTATTGAATCATTGCTTAACTGCCTGTATCTGGCGGCGGAGCTGTGGGACTGGCTGGAGAAGCATTTGTCGGTTTTTAAGGCATTGGCGCGGATTTTAGTGTGACTTTAACATCCATGCATCTGGCTGCATGACTATGCACCAGTGTAATATTCAGCGGCTGCGTTTCTGGTGTTTTTTCGTTATGTCTGTCGCCACTTTCTCGCGTCTGGCACCGGAAACGCAGCCAACCCCGTTTCAGCGGTGCGGGCAATGGGACGTTATGGTAAATAAGTGGGCGTAAAAAAGCCCGGGTTACGGGCTTCTGGACGCTATGACTTACCACGACATTCTCTGCACCAACTTTGATTCGTTGCACCAGAAGGAATGGTTCTGAATCCGAATAGAGTTTGCAACTCACCTGCAGTATGAGCGGTGGTTCGCTTGCAGTTAGGGCATGTATGAGGAAGATTCACCGTGCCTACCATTTTTCTATCCTTAAACGTCTCCGCGTTCTCTGAGAATTTTCATTGCCATGCTTTTTTCTGTGTTACTGGCTGAGCCGAAAAAACCATCAGATTTAATGAGGCGCTTTAGTTCTTCACTGCTTTTGCTTTCTAAGCGCATTTTGGTTGCCTGGAGTTCATGAGCTTTTTCATCCAAAGCGTTAGCTGCGCCTTTTGCAATTTTACCGGCCGTTTCCCAAAATCCCATTTAACCACTCCTTAATGCTTATCCAATTGGACTTGTTGTGATCCGACGACTCCGACATTTAGGGCAATAATCAGGCGTGCCATAACCAGTACGACTGGTCCACTCATGCTTACAATCCAAACACTTAGCCCGGTAGATTGTCGGTGCCATTGAATACTCCATTGATTTTAAAAATATTTGTATAGTGCACTAAAATTATCGGCAGTTTTTCTCGGAGCTTGAGAGGTAGATAACCCTAAGCTGATATGTTGCCTTTATGATGGTTTTCGTGTGCCAAGGTTAGCTAGGTAAGGGATTTACTGTGGGAAGTGCTGGTTCGCGAAGTGAAGCGTTATGGTAAATACATATTATGGTTATTTATTAGGAGTAACTCTGGGAGAGTGGGCTATGGGATCAGATGTTCAATGGCAGATAGATAATGGTTATTTGGCGCAAGTTATGGGGGATTTTTCGACAGAGTCGCCTAGCTTTGAAATGCCAATGTTTGGGCGATATTTTGATACCTTTCAAGCTGCTATACATGTTGCAAAAGCTTTCCCAGGGAGTACGTTGCAGCCATCAGAGTACGAAGATAAAACTGGGATGGTAATACGTCATTATTATGTGGATTGTCATCCGTATTATGATCGACTTCCTCCTGAAAAAAGCGATGATTTTCAGTATGATGAATACCCTTCTGCTATTCATGTGGCTGCGTGTATTGATCAAGCCAGCAAAGAACTCGACGAACTATTGTTTGGTGGTGGATATGGGGAAAATGGTGAGGGGCATGCAAGCCCGATAATTTTATATTAGTGTGAGGGGGCGGAGGGATATTATCCAATTTGTAAAATGATCTTCTTGAGATCGTTTTGCTCTGCGCGTAATCTCTTGCTCTGAAAACGAAAAAACCACCTGGGGAGGTGGTTTTTCGAAGGTTCAGTAAGTTGGGGAACTTCTGAACCGTGGTAACAGTCTTGTGCGAGACGTGTCACCAAATCTGTCCTTCCAGTGTAGCCGTAGTCCGGCCACCACTTCAAGAACTCTCGATACATCTCTCGCACATCCTGCTTACCAGTGGCTACCGCCAATGGCGATTTTGTCGTGTCTTTCCGGGTTGGACTCAAGTTGATAGTTACCGGAATGGGCGTGGTAGTCGGACTGAACGGGGGGTTCGTGCATACAGTCCAGCTTGGAGCGAACTGCCTACCCGGAACTGAGTGTCAGGCGTGGAATGAGACAAACGCGGCCATAACAGCGGAGTGACACCGGTAAACCGAAAGGCAGGAACAGGAGAGCGCACGAGGGAGCCGCCAGGGGGAAACGCCTGGTATCTTTAAGTCCTGTCGGGTTTCGCCACCACTGATTTGAGCGTCAGATTTCGTGATGCTTGTCAGGGGGGCGGAGCCTATGGAAAAACGGCTTCGCCGCGGCCTTCTCGTTTCCCTGTTAAGTCTCTTCCTCGCATCTACCAGGAAATTTCCGCCCCGCTCGTAAGCCATTTCCGCTCGCCGCAGCCGAACGACCGAGCGCAGCGAGTCAGTGAGCGAGGAAGCGGAATATATCCTGTACCACATATTCTGCTGACGCACCGGTGCCGCCTTTTTTCTCCTGCCACATGAAGCACTTCACTGACACCCTCATCCGTGCCAACATAGTAAGCCAGTATACACTCCGCTAGCGCTTCGTGACTGGTTCAGGGCTGCGCCCCGAAACCCGCCAAAAGCCT
>NZ_AP022062.1:0-3484 GCF_014169075.1 Klebsiella sp. WP4-W18-ESBL-05
CACCAGAGGCCCTCTGAGAGCTTTTTAAAGCCTCCAGGCAAGCCTGGCAACCCTTCACAGTAAAAAACCAGCCGATGGCTGGTTCTTCACTGTTCACGGTTTACGATTTCCATTGCTGCAATATGTCCATTCCAAGCCTGGTAAATTCTGATTTTTCCTCGTCGTCTAAATCATTGATTTTACTGAGCAAACCTAATAACAGAGCTTTATTAACTTCTTCTGGTTTACTATTTAAAACTTTTGCAACCTCTGCACCCAATATTATTTTTTGTCTGGTTTCTTCTCTTTTATCCTGCCTTGCTTTTTTTGTTCTTAATGCTTGTAGTCTATTTTGTAATTCTGCGATTTGTTGTTCTGTTGATTTACTCATATTATTTACCACCTGTTTTTATTTATACGATCATTAAACACATTCTCAAATATTTCTCTTGAAGCGAAATAATCGCGTTTAAAAAAGTTATGCCTGTTTGTTATACTTGCACCGTGGATATTTATAAACCTATCAACTTCCTCAAGAATTAAATCATTAGTTATTTTTTCAAACTCCTCTTTAATTTCTTTATTCTTTTTTTCTAATAAATCTTCAAGTGCTTTTTCAAAATATTTTTGATAAAAAGCTTTTTCCTCGTCGCTTAATAAATTCTTATGTTGATAATTCATATTAACCCTCCACACAGTCAAAATTTAAATATCCATTTTCCACAGAAAAAATTTTATTTTTTAGATAGTCTTTTAGAATTGGTTCTACCATTGCCATTTCACTTTGAAAAAGCACAGTATAAAAACTATCATAATAGTAATCGTAATCCTCAGATCCTTTATATATTTCAAGTTCTTTTGTTATTTCCTCTTCTAAATTATCCCCGATAAAATTAAAAACATCATAAATAAATCTATCGTAATGACATCTATTTTCTTCGTACATATAACTATGCTCTTTAAATATTTTATCAAACAATTCTAAATATTCTTTTTGTTCTAATCTCGGCATATTAAACCTCCTATATTTATTTTATTATTTAATACCTCCGTTATTTACTTTAGTCAAATATAATTTAATATATTTATATATATTGGGCGAAGCCGTTTTATTAGTTCATTATCTTTTTGAGCCGTGGCGAAAATTAGATAATGCCCACTTATACACTCGTTCCGAGTGTGTGGGCCCTGCGGGGCTAAAACCCAAAATTCAAAAGATAAAAAAAGTAAGGGGGTAGCCTATGGCTATATATCATTTAAGTTTTAAATTGTGCAAAAGGTCAGAGGGTAAATCTTCCGTCTATTTAGCTGCATATCAGAATAGAAATAAATTTACCGATAATAGAACGGGTGCCGTGTGGAATTACAGCAAAAAAGAAGGCTTTGACGGTTCGTTAATCCTGGCACCTCCAGAGGCTCCTGGTTGGCTCACAGAGTCCTCTGAGGCCCTTTGGAATGAGGTAGAGAGGACAGAACGACAGAAGAACGGACAGACAGCCAGGTACTTTGATGTTGCTCTGCCGGTGGAGCTGGACGACAAGCAAAAAAAAGATCTCCTTATAAGGTATTGCCAAGAGAATTTCGTAAATGAGGGAATGATTGCCGATATTGCATTTCACGATCTCAATAGTAAAAATCCTCATGCCCATGTAATGTTAACAATGAAAAATGTAGGACCAGAGGGATTTTTAACAAAAAACAGAGAATGGAATGATAAGAAATGTTTAGAAGCCTGGAGGCAAAATTGGGAAGTTATTACCAATGAGGCATTAAAAAAATATGGTCATAAATCCCGTATTGATTGCCGAACCCTGGAAGAACAAAAAGAAGTGGCAGAAAGAAAGGCTGTTTTTGCTAAAACTCCTCAAGCAAAAGCTGTATGGATTGCTCAATCTATCCGTTTGGACAGAACGCCAATGACCCGGATTCATAGGAACAATTGGAAAGAGGGGCAGAAATTAAGAAAAATGGAGCAAGAAGAAAAGAGACTTTTATATAAAAAGGCAGCATTAACATATCATAAAATGACCAAGCCAATAGAGCCAGAACAATCAATGAATATACAAAAAACTCCTATTGCTCAAAAAATAAAATCTATATTCGAAACTGCTAAAAAGAAATTAAATTCGAAAATCGCTGATTTCTTCAAGCATAAAACAAAAAAAGAAACTCCTGAAAAATTTGTCAGTAGTTATGAAATTGACGACTTAGGAAATCACATATTGAAAAAAGAGGCTGAAAATTGGGATCAGAAAAACAATGATAAAATTAAAAAACAGGTTCGTGAGAAAAAAGAAAAAGAAGAATCAGAAAGGTTGAGGCTTAAAGAAGAGGATCAGAAATTAAAAAATAGTTCTAAGCCAATCCAGCAAAATACCAGCACCAGGAAATTAAAAAGATAGTATATATTACTATATACTACAATATACTATACTACATTTTCAAAGTTGTTACCCTGGCTGGCTCTAATTCTCCTTTGTGAATTTTCACGGCTTCCTCTACTGACTTAATAAGCATTTTAAAAAATTTACTATGCTTATTTTTATTTCTTCTTTTTTTCTTCTGCAATTTCTTTTTTTTCATAATTTCACCAAATATTCCAAATCGCCAATTTTTTCTTCGAACTATTTTTTTTTATTCTCTAGTACTGTTTTTCTATATTATTTTAATGCTTCGCACAATATAAAAGATCAGTATTGTTTTTCTGTGCTTCGCGTAATGCTCACCTTGTGAGAACCCCAGCTTCGCTGGGCTTCACCCAAGGTTCCGCCTCCCAGATTTTTCGAGTAAATTCAGCCATTTAGACTGCTAAACTCAAAAAAAATCTGAGAGACGATCCTGGTATGTGAGCATTATTTTTGGCTTCACCCAAGAGCCAGGACTTAGAGATATATAAACTTTCGTCTATATGGCTCCCTGCTACACTTTCCTGGTCGCTCCATATAATCCATTTGCTTCAATCTAACCCCATTTTAAACCCTATCTAAGCGGTTCTGGCTGGGCTTTCTCATAGCCTACCTGATTGATAACCCGGACAACTTAGGAACTCGTTCCAAGTTCGGCAATTCGTAGCATTCCCCGTCTTTGCCTACAACCAACACGACCCGGACAATCACATTGCATTCCACAGATCGAGGCACGACACAATATGCAAGTTTGGTTGCTTAAGGACTTGAAAAGGATGGCTTTTTTTGGGGTGTTGCAATCGAAGGGTATTTGACTTTTTGCGAATTGTAGGTTAAGTTTCTACTTACAGTTCGTAATCCAGTGGTCTCAACACTTGATTACAAGACTCGAAAAGTCGCCAAACTTTTCTTGTCCCTCAAAACCGACGAAAGTCGGTTTTGTTGTATCTGGATCTGTTATAACCGATCTCCTTGTTCTGTCAAGAGTTGTTCAAAAAATTTGATCCACAAAACCTCGACAAAACCTCTCCCCTTTTCCCGTTCCGGGCTTCAATATCGGAGCTGAGGGACACCCTGGCACCAACAAACCGACCCAAGAC
>NZ_AP022063.1:0-2936 GCF_014169075.1 Klebsiella sp. WP4-W18-ESBL-05
GTCTTTCCGGATTGGACTCAAGACGATAGTTACCGGATAAGGCGCAGCAGTCGGACTGAACGGGGGGTTCGTGCATACAGTCCAGCTTGGAGCGAACTGCCTACCCGGAACTGAGTGTCAGGCGTGGAATGAGATAAACGCGGCCATAACAGCGGAGTGACACCGGTAAACCGAAAGGCAGGAACAGGAGAGCGCACGAGGGAGCCGCTAGGGGGAAACGCCTGGTATCTTTATAGTCCTGTCGGGTTTCGCCACCACTGATTTGAGCGTCCGTTTCTGCGATGCTTGTCAGGGGGGCGGAGCCTATGGAAAAACGGCAACGCCGTGGCCTTTCCTTTTTTTCCTCCTTTTCCTCCTTTGACCGCTCGGTTTTCTCGAGCTTTTCTATGCATGCTCCTGCCGCTCGCCGCAGTCGAACGACCGGAGCGTAGCGACTGAGTGAGCGAGGAAGCGGAAAAGAGACAGGTTTTACACTGAGCACTGACGCTCTGAGGCCCTTTATGACGAAACAACAGAAAACGGCGCTGAACATGGCTAAATTCATCCAGAATCAGTCTCTGCTCCTGCTGGAGAAGCTTAACGAGCTTGATCTTGATGCTGAGGCCGACCTTTGTGAGAAACTCCACGATGATGCAGAGCATCTTTTCCGTACACTCTCCTCGAGACTGGATTCATTACAGGATGGTAACTGATGGCCAGAGTGTCTATTAGTGAAGCTGCACGGCTTGTTAAGGTTAGTCGTCCCACTATTTACAAGATGATTAACAGCGGGAAGTTAAGTTATACCTCTGTTGTAAAGCACGGGAAGGATATTAAAGTTATTGATGTATCCGAGCTTATTAGGGTGTTTGGTTCTCTTGATGGTGTAACTGATACTGTAAAATATGATGTAAAAAGTGACGCAATTTCTACAGAGGTTAACACCATTGGTTTACATGATTTACAACATAGAATCGCTTTACTTGAAGCTGAAAACGATGGTCTTAAAGGGGCTGTTAAAGCACGCGATGAGCATATTGATTCCCTTCGCCAGGCTATGCAGCTTTTGGAGCACAAGCACGACCCCTCTTCACCGGCTCATTCTCCGTGGTGGAAATTCTGGAAAAAATCCTGATCCTGCCATGTTTCAGTTTTGCTCTCCGGCGATCCCGGGGAGTTCCTGAACCTTCCCAAAAATCGCCAGATCTCTGAACGCTCCTCACCACTAAAAATACCCACACCCCACGCAAAATTAAAATTTTGCAGATTCCTTATTTACAACAATGGTTTAATGAAAAATAAATGTGCGGTGATGTGTTACAAAGTGCAGATCCAAGTCGTGGACGACTCTATGGCGAATCGCTGACGAATTGCCCACGATTCATATGTGAATCACGCTTTATTATCATATTGTTATGATGAATCGACTCTTGATTCAATTCATCACTTTGGGTGTTTTTTGTTCATGGTGACTCTTGATTCAATTCACGATTCGAATCGCCGGTGAATCGTGTGCTAAGTCGTCCGGTGACTTGCCATAACGTGATTGCCGGCCGTCGACGAACCCGATTCCTGAACGTGCTGAAAACCGGTTTTCCGGCTGCGCCGGCAACGCTTCACGGCCACGCAATAAATTGCGTCCCCGTTCACCGTTTTCGGATGGGAAGAACGCCGGAAACAGGACTTACCCCGGCTGAATGGTGTGAATTTCCGCGCTATGCACTTGCGCGCATACTCATGCATGCCGTAAAAACAGAGCCTGCGCGTTTCTGGCGGGTTTTCGGGTGGTTTGTTGCCTGTTTTACCGGTTTCCCGTCAGAAACGCGCTGAGGGCCTCTCAGGCGGTGCTGATAACGGATGTTATGGTAAATGTTGGATAGCAAGGACTATCAGTCCGGCAATGCTACATATCATTGCTAATGGATTTACGAGCAAAATGCCGAATGTTGTCGCAGATAATCCGCGAACAATGATATTGGCAAGAAGTCCGCCAACAATGAGGGATAAAAAGGTATAACCAGCAACTTTCAGTAACGACAGATCTCCCCATATCACCTCTACTATCGGATAGATAAAAACACCAACGCCAGCAGGAAGCGTAGTAACCATCAACAGTAAATGGCTTTTAGTGGGACCGTACTCTCTGACATTTCCAACTTTCATCATGTGTGTGATGAATGACGATATCCACCATAGGATCATGATCATAAGGAAATTCATAATTATTTACTCTCGATGCGTAGATCAGGTGCTTTCTGTAGATTTGGTCGTACATACTCGCTGTCTCTTTCGTCAAGACAACGGAAGTAGAGTGTTACTGTGGTATCTATCCCCATTCTTGTGTTAGCCACGTTTTCGTTAGTGAGCAGGAATTTTTTACCGAGGCTATTACATTTCTCAGAACCTGTTTTAAAGGCACTTTGACGTGCTGATGCCGCATCTCTAAAACCATCAGCAGTTGCTGAAACCGTATATGTATCCCTACCTAACTCAAGAACGTTGCTGGTAGAAACACAACCAACTGTAAGCAGCGATATTGATAAAATACCTAACCTATAAATCATTGATTTTATTACCCAAGTTGGGTGATTGTGGATCATGATTATATCTGTTTTTTTTATTATTAAAATCAAGGGGTTCAATAATTTTCTTCAAAGAACTGGTGTCGTGGAGTGGTGCTGGTTTCCCTTTGGGGGGGAGAGGGATGGAATAGGATCCTCTTGAGATCCTTTCTGTTGCGTCGTAATCTCTTGCCCTGGAAACGAAAAAACCGCCCAGCAAGGCGGTTTTTTCGAAGGTTCTTAGAGCAGCAACTCTTTGAACCGAGGTAACTGGCTTTCGCAGAGCACAGAAACCAAATTAGTTATTACAGTGTAGCTGTACTTCACCTCACACTTCAACATTTCTTTGTTCTGCGAATCCGTTACCAGTGGCTGCTGCCAGTGGCGATAAGTCGT